>JAGGYZ010000233.1 GCA_021162285.1 Candidatus Fermentibacteraceae bacterium | reverse complement strand
GATAACGCAGTTTACCGTAATCGATTCTTACATTCTCATCTATCAAATTGCTGGGAATCTTTTTCTCCTGGGAATAGTTATTGAAAAAGTAAAGAATCATATCAGAGTTGTAAACCTTTTCATCCACATTCTCACTGAAGCAGTAATTATTGTAGTTGTACTGCATAAGTTCAATAATTTCAGAGCGTTCTTCTTTCTTAACAACCTCTGCATCTATGTAGTAATCAAGCATTTCTTCAACTTCATTCTGGGTAAAACCAATCATGGAATTGAAAATAACTTTATTTGAAATATTGTCTCCAATATTCATTCCACTTGTAACATCACTTAGTACAAGTGGGGAAACACCGGTGACAAACATTCGAGCAATGGCACCGGATTCTGTTCCATTTTTTACAGCAGCAAAAAAGCTGCGCAGAAACCCCGCCTGATGAGTAACACGCTGGTACCGTTCTTTGCCATGGTGGATTAGAATGTTGTTGGCAAAATTATCGTATTCATCGATAAGCAGGTAGAATTTGATATTGTTCAAACTCATCATACTTAGAAATTTGGCCAGCATATCAGTACTGTCTATAGTGTTTTGATAGTCTTCCTTGAAATTGAAGTTTTTGCAGAGTTGAGGATATGAAAAATAAAAACTTTCAATGGAAATCCTGATCCTTAAATCAAAACTTGTTTTTATTTTTTCACTTTTCCCGTCAGTTGGAATACCGGAAAAATTAAGCTTAAGTATCGGATATGTATTTCTGAGAGGAGTTGGATTTTTACCTATGTAGGTATCACCGAACAGTTCTTCAAACCTGTCTTTTTTGTTAACATCGTAATAGTGTTCCAGAATTGATAACCACAATGATTTGCCGAAACGGCGCGGACGAAGAAAGAACAAATGGTAAGTATCAAGATTCTCAAGAATTTCCAGATATTTAGTTTTATCAACAAAATAATGATTAAATTCTTGAATCTTATCATAACTGGCTGTTCCATAAGGTATCTTTTTAATCTTTTTCATCTGCATGCTTCTCTCCTGCCAATCTTCTATTGTGTAATATAGTGCTATAGAATACAATACCCAAAGCATGGTTCCCAACAGAAGTGTCTTCATTATCAGATCTGCTTCTTTATGAGTTAAAGCATCAACCGGGAGTTTCTCTGGATGATGTTACGGAAGTGGGCAACTATGTAACTGCTCTCAACTACGGTGTTGATAGAATTAATCAGGGTTTTCCTCTCTGGCTGAGGTTACTCACTATGTGCTTCTTGTGAAGTTGATTCCGTGCATCCGGCAAAAGGTTGCTCACCGCCGAACAAACTGTACCCTCTGGTCCTGATTGTGTAGGAGAATTTTGGTCTGTTTGAGTTACACAGAACGCTAATCCAGTGCCTTGCGTACAGCCCGCAGCAATGCTTCATAGGAATAAGGTTTCTGAAGAAGTGACAACCCCTCATGCAGAACGAAGTTTGTGTGTATGGCATTCTCAGAGTAACCGCTGGAGAACAGAGCCGGAATATCCGGGCGAATGGCTCGAATGCGTTCCAGAGCTTTGTGCCCTCCCAGCCTGGGCATAATTACATCAAGAATAAGCAGGTCAACATCAGGATTCGATTTGAATACAGAGACAGCTTCTTCCCCGTCCACGGCAGTAAGGACGGTGTATCCGCCACGGTTAAGCATTTCCTGAGCAAGCTCTCGCACCAGCGAATCATCCTCTGCAAGAAGTATCGTCTCTGTTCCCCCTACAGCAGCTCCTTCAAGGTGAACACCCACCTTTTCAGCTTTCTGCTCTGTCATGGGCAGGTACACCTTGAACAGCGACCCCTTCCCGGGTTCGCTGTATACATTAACCATACCGTCATGCTGCTTTACAATTCCATACACCGTAGCAAGACCGATGCCGGTGCCTTTGCCCTCTTCCTTTGTGGTAAAGAAGGGTTCAAACACTCTTTCCATGGTTCCTTTGTCCATACCCACTCCGGTATCTGTAACAGAAAGCAAAACGAATCTTCCAGGCCGTGCCCATGAGCAAGTGGCACAGTAAGCAGAGTCGATAACCACATTAGCTGTTTCAATGGTAAGAACACCACCCGAAAGCATGGCATCTCTGGCGTTGATACAGAGGTTCATCACAACCTGTTCCAGCATACCTGCATCGGCGTGTACTGAACCCACACCTGATCCAGGTAACCACTCCAGCCTTATGTTTTCACGAATAAGCCTTTCAATCATTCGGAGCAGATTTTCTATCAGACTGTTTAAGTCCAGTGTGTGCAGATTCATCACCTGCCTCCTGCTGAAAAGAAGCAGTTGTCTGGTAAGTTTCGATGCTCTTTGCCCGGCTTCAAGTATCCCCGTAATATTCACAGATGGTAACTGACTGGATTCTTCAAGCATCCTGGCATGACCCAGTATGACCTGCAGCATATTATTAAAGTCATGAGCAATGCCACCTGC
The DNA here is from genome assembly GCA_021162285.1 of Candidatus Fermentibacteraceae bacterium. GTDB lineage: Bacteria > Fermentibacterota > Fermentibacteria > Fermentibacterales > JCC-6 > Sabulitectum. The sequence continues at coordinate 4,279 of JAGGYZ010000233.1, read as the reverse complement.
AAGCTGACCGATGGCTTCCATTTTCTGGCTCTGCAGCAACTGCTTCTGCAGGTCTGAACGGTCTGATTCCGCCACAAGACGAGCTTCCTTATCGCGAATACCTGAAAGTGCAAAGGCAATGTCACTGGCCATTTCAGCAAGCAGAGACTTCTCTTCTTCATGCGACTCTGCGCCTTTCTGCAGGGAAACAAAGAGAAATCCAAGGAGAGTTCCAGCGTGTGACAGCGGAGCAAGCAGGGCAACAGTGCCCTTAGCTTCGGGGCCGATCGGGCACGAGGTGCAGATAATTTTACGGTCAATCTCCACACAGGTATTTGCACGCGGAGTGTTCTTCATACACAACAGCAACTCTCCACCGGATAGAATCTCTTCACAACCGGTTAGTAAGTTTTCTTCACCAGCCTTTTTCCAGACAACAGGAATACCTTCCGAGTCAACAAGAACAATCATTGCATACCTGTAGCTTCGATGCTCCACAAGAAGTACGGAAGCTTTTTCTATCAATACTGACGATTCAGTCTCGCGCACAATCAGTTGATTGATCTGACGAATAGCCTGCAATACCAGATTCAGGTGCGTAATCTTCTCCCTGGACTCTCTTATTGCAGTAATGTCCTGGAGGGAGCTTCGCAGTCGCACAACAGCACCTTTTTCAAAAACTGGCTGCCCGATAGTTCTGATCCATTTATTCTCACCGGAAAGAGTTACAAGTCTTAGTTCCAGATCATATTCTTTGCCTGAAACGCGGGCTTCCCGGATTGCCCCTGTAAGTCTTTCTCTTGATTCAGGCAGGTAAAGTCTTAGAACATCTCTCAGAGAAATATTCTGTGCTGGTAGTAAACCGTGAATAATAGCCACTTCATCTGTCCATGTGCCCTGCCCGGTAACCGGGTCGAACTCCCAGCCGCCAACCAGAGCTATCCGGCCCATGGCGTTGAGCAGAGAATCCTTGTAGAGGACAGCTTCCAGGGCTTTTCTTTCTTCAGTTATATCCTGAATGTATCCAGACACACGCACAATGGAGCCACTTTCAACAACAGCCTGCCCAACTGTACGTATCCACTTCTCCACACCGTCAACCGACTTGAATCTGCATTCCATACGGTATGGCTCTCCGGTGGTCACGCAATTCTGAAAAGCCTCCGCCACCCTCGCTCTGTCCTCGGGGAAATAGCACTCAAGGCTGCTCGAGATGGAACCCTCCGGATCTCCCTTATTGTTGAATGGTTCCATTCCGTGGATTCGCCATGTTTCGCGGCTCCAGTAGATCTTCTCCGCCTGCACATCATATTCCCAGCCACCCAATTTCAGGATCTCCTGGGAGGCGTTCAGAAGCCCTTCACTTCGCTGGAGTTCGGAAGTGCGCCGACGGACCTGCCGTTTAAGCAGCCGCAGCCACACGGCCCACCACAGAAGAATGAAAGCCAGGGGAATCAATACTATCAAAGAGCGACGTAGAATAACAGAGAAAGAAAGGGGAATTTCTTCAGGATAGACACTCATCCACTGCTCGAGCACCCTGTGGTAACCACCGGTATCCACAACAACACGCAGCCCTTCGCTCAGCTCGGCCAGCAGAGCCCTTTTCCCATTGCGAACAGCAAAGCAGTATTCGGGAGACAGAAAGGGAGTGCTCCCGACAACAAGCGACCAGTTTTCCTTCTTCGTCCAGTATACGGCGGACATCCTGGCAACAATGGCACAGTCACACCTGCCTTCAACAACTGCGGCAATTGCATCCTCCTGGGAAGGGTACAGCAGCAGCTCTCCCTCAAAGCCGTTTTCAACCAGATAGTCGTTGGCTATGTCGCCTCTCTGTACGGCAACAGAAAGACCGGACAATGATAAAACAGAAGAGGGAGCAGCACCGGAACGCACAACAGGTACATAATGCACTGTTGTATGGGGCTGTGTGAACTCAAATTCCAGATTACGCTCCGGTGAATAGAACATACCGCAGAGCACATCAATCTCTCCTGAGGCAAGCCCGTCCCGTACAGTTGACCAGTCGCCCAGACGGACATCCACATCCAGTCCCACCTCCGCTGCGGTCAGACGGATAAGATCCACATTGATACCCGCGGGGTTCCCAAGGGAATCCAGATACTCGAAGGGGGGAAAGTTCCTGTCGCCCCCCACAATTATCCTCCGTGATGAAGGAATTTCCATGTGAGCAAACCATTTGGCGTACAGATGCTGATAGGTACCATCAGTCATCACCACCGCAAGCCCTTCGTTCAAAACTGCCAGCAGGGCAGAATTACCCTTCTTTACTGCAAAGCAGAAGTCCTGCCTGAAATCAGTAAGAGGCCAGTCCAGCACCTTCACAGAAGCAAGATCCATCTCATCTATCAGCTTCAAACCCACAAGCCTCTGCACCACAACTGCATCTACTGTGCCCTCGGAGAGTAAAAGAAGAGCATCCTCAAAAGAAGGGGTTGAAACAAGCACAGCCCCGTAATCGCTCCGCTGCATGAACTCTTCGGCATTATCTCCCGACATCACCCCGATAGTAAGCCCTGAAAGATCATCAGCGGAACGGATAGAATCACAGTCGGAACGAACCACCACAGCCCCGTGCAGAGTCATGTATGGAAAGGTAAAATCGAAAAGGGGTTCCCGCTCCGGGGTCCGCCCCACCAGGGGCAGACAATCCACCGAGCCATCCTCAAGCCACCCTTTTACAGAGGCCCAGGGCCCAACAGAATAGGTAGCCTCATAATCCATGGCAGCAAGAGCAGCAGACATAAGCTCAACGGAGAAACCGTCAGCGTAAGAGGAATCGGAATCGAAATCGAAATCGAAATCAGAGACAAAACAGAATGGCGGATAGTCCTGTTCACATGCAGAGCGAACAACGGTTGAGGCGTTACCGTGACCTGCTGAAAAAAGCAGAACAAGCAACAACACAGCCCTCATGAACCACCCCCATATTAAGGAATGAAAGACCCACAGATTATACTCATACGACAAAAGAAGTGAGCTAACCAGCCCCAACAGGAAATGGAAAGCATCATTGACGACCTCAAAAGCAGGATGTATTACAAACCAGCAACCACTGACAGCAGGAGGACACGCCATGAGCCCCGCCACACCGAGAAAAAACACAAAGACAACAAATGAAAAAAAGAAACCGGCAGCGAAACCAAAAACAAGAGTAAAGACAAGAACAAAAACAACAAAAAAACGAGCAGGCAAAACCTCTCACAAAAAGTCCCCGATCAGGAAACTCACGAAAACTATCTTAACTATTGCAGCATCGGCCTACATGGCAATTGGAGTCTATCTGTACATCAACCAGAGAAAATTCATCTACTTCCCAACACAGGGTGTACACCCGACAGATGAACAGGCAATTGAGCTGCAGAATCAAAATGAAACACTGAGAGGCTGGGTCGCTAACCCCCGCAGGGAAGATGCTATTATCTATTTCGGAGGCAATGCAGAAAGAATTGAAAACTCAATCGAAGACTACAAAGCACTCTTCGACGATTTCACCATCTATTTCATCAACTACAGAGGCTATGGTGAAAGCACAGGCACACCAACGGAGGCCAACCTGTTCTCCGATGCTGAAGCAATCTTTGACTACATTCAACAAAACCACACACACATAACTGTTATAGGCAGAAGCCTTGGCAGTGGAGTCGCTACACACCTCGCAGCAAACAGAGACATACACGAGCTTATACTGGTGACCCCATTTGACAACCTGGCCTCAGTCGCCCAGTCCAGGTACCCCATGTTTCCGGTAAAACTCATGATGAGGGATCAGTACAACTCCGCCGAATACGCCCCACAGGTAACTGCCCCAACCTTGATAATCCTCGCTGCTAACGACCAGGTAGTACCCGCCTATTCAACAGACAACCTGATTGAACAGTTCAACCCCAACACTGTTCACACAGCGATAATTGAAAACGCCACCCACTACAACATACAGAACTACACCCGGTACTTCATGAGAATAAGAGACTTTCAGCTTACCGGCCGCTGAAGGGTAAAGTGTTCTCAATCAAACGGGTAACTTTCATACGAATTCCCTGCTGAGCACATTGGCAGATCAAAGAGATTCAATACCTGTATAATCTGCTCTGCAGTCGCACTGTGCATTATAAGTCTTTCGCCTTCAATGTCTTTCATCAGGTCAATATCAAGGCAGACCAGGCCCTTCTCAGTCTGGCGGTGGACGACATAGTTGGACTCAGTAAATAAATCATTGATCATTCAAGGGCTGGAGTTAACCCCCCAGCCTTTTTTGTTTAAAAAGAGTGTGTGG
>JAGGYZ010000059.1 GCA_021162285.1 Candidatus Fermentibacteraceae bacterium | reverse complement strand
CTGCAACGAGAAACGCCTATGAGAGCTGGGAAAACATTGGAGGTATGCATCCAGGCTATGCACCGGGTGTTGATGCCAGTTATGTAATGGGACTTGTTTACTGGTTGTTTTCCGGTGGAATTGCTACTGCACACACAGGTAATGAAGTGGTTGCAGAGTTGGAACTGGCTTCTCTGGGATTTCAGGGAGAATATTCGGTCGGGATTGGTAACTGCCTTTTCTGGAGCGGATTCTGGGTATACGACGATGAAGATGGTCAGAGTGGTTTTGATGTTGCAGTAGTTAAACCGGACGGGTCAGTTTCTCACCACTGGTTTTCTACAAGATTTCCCAAGGGAAACTGGCTGACCAGCAATCATTTCTGGTGGGGTGGATGGTGTTATGGGACTCCAAGTAATCCGGGAGATGTTCTTTCCAGAGATGGTCGCTATTGTTGGACGAGGGGCGGGAATGTGGCTCTCTCCCCTTCAGGTACAAGTGCTTCAAGCGATGCCTATGCGTACTGCGTGGATTCATGGACCGGGGCGCAGGCCAGTACCTATGTCTGTGGAGGGCATTCTTCGGTTCCTGATGATAGTGATACTCAGGGACCAGACATTGCCTACGCACGGATAATGAACATTTATAACAACGGTGAAGCACTCGTGAAATATCATATACCCGATGAGACCGGGTTTCGGTACAAGATTCTGAGTTCTCCTGGAGGATCGGAGGTCGATTCAACTGTTAACTTTGCTTTGCATGAACAGGATACTGGCGACAGTGCAGTTGAAGCCGACCAACTGTTTGTTTCTGTATCCAACCCGGTATCAGGGGAAGTTGAAGTTGTGTTGTCACTTCAGCTGCCTGGAGAACAGTGGAGTGTGACGGTTTACGATATCGCCGGTCGCCAGGTGGCTTCCAGCCAGGGTGTTCTTGAGAATGGGAGTCGGGTTTTAAGGGTAGATACTGGAAATCTCTCTTCAGGCTTATACCTGCTTCAGATTAAGATCGGAGATATTGAAACAGTGCGAAGCATCAGCATTGTTCACTGATGTGACGGGGCTTGTTGTATATCTGAAGCTTTAGAGATTCCAACTGTGTGGTGATTGAAAGGTTTCTTTGTATCTTAGGTATATGCTGAGTCATCTCGCTATTCTTTTCGCTATGCAGCTCCGATCTTTCATGGGGGCGGTACTGGGCGAGTGGAAGTCGAACCGTCTGAAACTTATTTCAGGTGTTATCACCATGTGTGTGATGGGTGTTGGCTTTTACTACATGTTCCACGGGCTGTTTGGTTATCTGTCTTCCCTGGATGCCGATATGTACGGGTTTGGTACTGCACTGGCTTCCCGTCTGTTCGGGATGGCACTGCTTGCATTCGGCGTTTTTGTGGGAATTTCTTCTCTGATCACAGGCAATACTTCCCTTTACAGGGCTTCAAGGATTCCGCTGCTGCTCTCCTCTGCGGTGAACCAGCCTGCTCTGGCGGTATCCGCCGTTCTGGAAAGCTGGTTTAATGCAGGGTGGACCATGCTTCTTATGGGTGTTCCCATGCTGCTGGCTTTTGCCAGGGGGCTTGAGTTTACGAAGATCAACCTTGCTGCTGGTTTCCTGCTTTACCCGTTTCTGCTGGTTGTGTGGAGTGCTGCGGGAACAGTTGTTACCGTTCTTCTCAGCAGATTCGGTGGGTTGAACGGGTGGAAGCTGTTCGGGGGAATTGCCGTTATTGCTGGTTGCGGAGCTGTGTTCTTTTTTGCCAGTGGAAGCAGCACTGACCTCGTTATTCAGGAGTCTTCGGGAATGAGTCTTGACAAGCTTCAGTCATTTGTTTCCGGTCTTCCCGGACAGAATTCAGGCTACTGGCCTCATGTTCTGTTCCTGAAAGCGATGACACAGGGGGAACTGATACCGGCTGTTACTCTTATAGGTGAGGCCCTTGTACTTGCTTTTCTTGCCCTGTGGTCAGCCACTGCCGGATACCTGAAGGTCTGGAACACAAGCAGAGCTGTTTCTGCAAAGTACCAGTCTTCACAGTTCTTCCGTGACGGAGGAAGATACTCCACGGTGTTTCAGAAGGATCTGCTGCTTTTTTTCAGAGATCCGGTTCAGTGGAGTCAGCTGGGTCTTCTTACCGGGATGTTTTCCATCTATGTGATAAATCTCAACAGGTTTGCCATTGATTTCAGCAATCCGTACTGGCTGGCCGTGGGAATATTCATCAATATATCCTTCAGTGCATTTGTAGTTGCAACCATGATGGTCAGATTTGCCTTTCCGGCACCCAGTATGGAATCCCCCGGTCTTCATGCACTTATCCAGCTGCCTCATGGGAGGAAGCTGTTCTACAGGTCGAAATGGATACAGACTCTGCTGTTCTCCGCAATCCCTGCAAGTGTTCTTGCCTGGGTTTCAACACGAAGTATTGGTGCTGGGGTATTTCTTCAGATCGAGTCGGTTGTGTGTATTTTCATCACCGCTGTGGTTCTCTCAACAATGAACATTTCCCTGGGGTGTATTTTTCTGAAAAGAGACACAGCAAGTGCTGTGAGTATTTCCAGCGGTCAGGGGGGCATAATTGCTGCATTTGCCTCAGTCGCATTTGTCCTGTTTATTGTAACCGTACTTTCCTGGGTGACCAGGCGGTACATGTCTGATAACTTTACGGAAATGATGCTGGCTGTGCCGGTGAGAAATTCTATTCTGTATCTCATGTTGCCTGTAGGGGTAGTTACTTCAGCGCTTGCATACAGAGCCGGGATGAAAAATCTGGAGAGCAGGGTATTCTGATGGTGAAGATCGGTCTGGATTACGGAAGGAAGAAAACCGGTGTTGCCGTTTACAGGCAGGGTCTTGTACTGCCCTCGGAGGCGGTTTTCGGCCCGTGGAAGAAAATACTGGAAAGGCTGGGGGAACTTGCCTGCGACTACGACGGTATAGAGATTGTTCTGGGGCTTCCCCTGTCGGCACTGGGAAAACCCACTGAACTGAGTATGGAAGTGGAGAGCTTTGCAGATAAACTCCGGGAAACCGGCTACAGTGTGGAACTTGTAAACGAGGTGGGAACCTCAGCAGCAGCAGTTCGACTTTTAGGCAAAAAAGACAGGAAAGGCCGTGTGGACTCAATGGCAGCCTGCGAAATACTGAAAAGGTTTTTGAATATCTATGAATAAAAGAAAAGTTTTCTTATACGGGCTGATACTGCTTCTTGCTGTGAGTTTCGCAGGTCTTATCTATTTCAGGATACTTGAAACTCCCCCCGGCAGAGGCGTAACTGTTGAGTTTTCTCTTCACCGCGGCTGGGGAGTTCGGGATGCTGCACAGGCTCTTGAAGGTGAAAACCTGGTTCGAAGCAAATGGATGGTCCTTCTACACTACAGACGCAGCTTTTCAGGAGCCGCTCTTCTTGCCGGTACCTACAGTTTGAACGACACCATGGAAATAGACAGCATGCTGACAATGTTTGCATCAGGTGAGGTAATACCGGTTCCAACCAGCTGGGTAACCCTCCCACCAGGGCTGCGGATGGAACAGAGCCTTTCAGTGATTTCTGATTCCCTTGGAATTCCACTTGAGGAACTGCAGGCTCTTTCCAGGGAAATAGAGTTTCTGGACGCTATGGGTATTCCCTGTTTTGAAGGGTACCTTTTCCCGGAAACCTATGAATTTGCCGATTCAACACCGGTCTTCAGTGTGATAGACAGAATTGTGAGAACAGGTTTTGAGGTTATGGATGTAGACTGGGAAGCCAGGTGCAGTGCCGTGGGTCTTACGCCGTTTCAGGCGGTAATTCTGGCATCAATAGTTGAGAGAGAAGCGGCTTCAGATGCTGAGCGTGATATGGTGGCAGGTGTGTTTATCAACAGACTGCGCATAGGTATGAAACTGGAGAGCTGCGCCACAGTTCAGTATGCTCTGGGCGAAGTCAAAGATGTTCTTCTGTTCAGTGATCTGGAGATTGAGAGCCCCTACAACACTTACAGAAACGAAGGTTTGCCGCCTGCACCTATCTGTTCACCGGGCGTGGCATCTCTGGAAGCCGTGGCAAATCCCGACACCACTGACGGTTACCTGTTTTTCGTCAGCAGAGGGGACGGATCAGGGCAGCACCTGTTTGCAGTAACTGCAGCAGGGCATGCCAGCAACATAAGGTCTGTACGCTGAAGGCTATTCATTCAGACTCACGCCTGAAATGCTTCCATATTGACGCGAACGCCAGTTGTATATAGGTATGATAGTGATGAGTATAGTGAAT
>JAGGYZ010000076.1 GCA_021162285.1 Candidatus Fermentibacteraceae bacterium | reverse complement strand
GTGGTAGATTTCCGCAACAGGGTTTCTCCCGTACCTTATGTAAACAGGTCCGTCTATGCTCAGTGAGGCAAGAACAGCCTGTCTGGTCTGGTTCGAATCAGCGGGGACAAGCACGGTCATACCGGGAAGAACTCTCATAATCGCAATGTCCTCAAGTGCCTGGTGTGTTGCTCCATCAGGACCGACACTTGTTCCACCGTGGGCTCCTCCGATTCTCACATTCAGACCCATGTTACAGATAGAAGTTCGTATCTGCTCCCACGCTCTTCCAGCGGCAAACACCGCATATGTACTGTAAAATGGGATAAAACCTTCAAGAGCAAGACCAGCAGAGTATTCCGCCATGTTCTGTTCGGCAATTCCAAGATTAAAGAACCTGTCCGGAAACTTCTCTTTGAATGCAATTGTTCCCGTTGACCTGCTCACATCTCCGTCAACCACAACGACCCGTTCATCTGTTTTTCCGGCTTCAAGAAGACCCTCAATGTATCCCTGGCGGGTTGGTTTCACTTCAACCCCTCCAGAGCCTTTTGAAGTTCAGTGTCGCCCGGGGCTCTCCCGTGCCACAATGCACTGTTTTCCATAAATGAAACACCTTTGCCTTTGATGGTTTCAGCAATTATTAACAGAGGCTTGTCTGTTTCCGTTGAAAATACTCTCTCCAGATCGTTCAAGTCGTGTCCGTTGCAGACAGCTACTTCCCAGCCAAAGGCTTTCCACTTCTCTGCCAGCGGCTCAACAGGCATAACTCTGTCTACGGCATCATCAAGCTGAACATGATTTCTGTCTACGACAACTGTGAGATTCGTCTGCTTCAGAGCAGGAACAGACATGGCGGATTCCCATACACTGCCTTCCTGCAGCTCTCCGTCTCCCAGTATGCAGAACACTCTTCCTGGATTGTTCCTCATTGAAAGCCCCAGAGCCATGCCTGCGGCAATGCCCAGACCATGGCCGAGACTTCCTGTAGAACAGTCCAGCCCCGGCAGGCTCTGCATGTGCGGATGCCCCTGAAGACCGGAACCATATTTTCTGAGAGTATTCAGTTTGTTCGGGTGGAAAAAGCCGCGCCTGGCAAGAACAGAGTACAATGCAGGTGCGCCATGCCCTTTAGACAGCACAAGACGGTCTCTATCCGGCAGTTGCGGGTTGTCAGGATCTATGTGCATTTCCTTCCAGTAGAGATGCATCAGAATCTCAACCAGCGACAAACTGCCGCCGGGATGTCCACTGCCTGCACTGTGAATCATCCTGAGAATGTCTTCTCTGATGACTCTTGCGGAAATCATGCCTGCTGCGCTGCTTCCCAGTCTCTTTTGAAGGAGACAAGGCCCTTGTCTGTAAGGGGGTGAAGAATCGCTTTTTTAATCACCGAATAGGGAACGGTGGCAATATGAGCTCCTGCAAGGGCAGCGGCTGTGATGTGGTTGGGGTTCCTGATTGAAGCTGCGATAATTCTTGTGTTGAAACCGTGAAGTTCGAAGATCTCAGCAAGGTCTTCCACCACCTGCATTCCGTCTGTACCGGAATCATCAAGCCTTCCCACAAACGGGCTTACAAATGTGGCGCCGGCGCTGGCAGCAAGAAAACCCTGAGCTGCACTAAAAACAAGAGTTACATTGCAGTGTATGCCCTCCGCCTCAAGAACGGAACAGGCTCCTATTCCCGCAGGTGTGCACGGCAGTTTGATTACAACATTGTCATGCCAGTTTTTCTTTTCCCTGCCCTCTTGTATCATTCCAGGCATGTCTTCACTGATAACCTCTGCACTTACAGGGCCGTCAACTATATCACAAATCTCTTTTATTACTTCAAGAAAGTCGCGCCCCTCCCGGGCCACCAGGGTTGGGTTTGTTGTAACGCCGGAAAGAACCCCCCAGTCTGATATTTCCTTTATCTCTTTAACATTGGCGGTATCAATGTACAGTTCCATAGGTTACCTCTCCTTTATTCTAAATCTGTCATCTGAGCTTTGGCTTTCAGCACCGGTATGGGAACATAACCTGTAAGCAGTATCTTGGGAGCGTCAAAGCCGAAGTTGATTTTCAGTTCCCATTCGGTTCCCCTGCGCTTCGCAGAGATTACAATCCCTTTTCCGTATCTGGGATGTTTGACCAGATTTCCCCTGCTGTAACTTGAAGCAGATCTTGAGGGAGTTTCCGTATCCGACTGTGGTTTCACTGGCTTTCCAGCTGTCCTGCGAGGAAGATGAGTGTCATGATCGTCATCATCAGCAACCTCTGTAATAAAACGGCTGGGGCCTGTGGAAAAACTTCCCGGACGCATCCTGTTGCTGCACCAGGTGAGAAACAACCTCTTTCTGGCTCGGGTTATTCCCACATACAGCAGCCTTCTCTCTTCTTCCAGATCACGGGGCGAGTATTCCTGAGGTTTTATGTAGGGCAGCATTCCCTCCTCAAGACCGGAAACAAATACACAGTCAAACTCAAGCCCCTTTGCACTGTGAAGGGTCATGAGAACCAGCTTGTCATCACCGGTGTAGGAGTCGGAACTGGAGAGAAGGCTCTGCTCTGCAAGAAACCCTGGCAGACCTCCTTCGGGATTCCTTGCATCGTACTCAGCAGCGTAGCTTCTGAGTTCTCTGATGTTTTCAAGCCTTGTTTCGTCTGCGACTTCCCCTGTGCCGTACAGGTCCTGCAAACCGGTGAAATTGAGAACACGGTCTACAATTTCACTGGCACTGTCTCCTGCATTCACACCATCCATACAAGAACGAAGATTTCTGCCAAGAGTTTCAAGAACAACCTGTCCCCTTTTCATTATTCCGGAAATGGAACTTGCTTTCTCCAGAGTGGTAACCACATCAGTACCGTTGTGTTCCAGCCAGTTGAAAAAACTCAACTGACCTTTGGCACCTATACCTCTGATGGGTTTGTTTAGAACTCTTCTAAAACTTCCTGCATCGGTTGGGTTGACTATCACCCTGAGATATGAAACAACATCTTTTATCTCTGCTCTCTCAAAGAACCTTACGGTGCCCACAACTTCGTAGGGAATTCTCATCCGTCGGCACATTGATTCCAGAGGACGGGACTGGGCGTTTGTTCTGAACAGCACGGCAATCTCTTTCCAGGGAGTACCGTCGCTGTTCAGATCTCTCGCTGCTGAAAGTATGTAATGCGCCTCATCGTCAGGGGAAACAGCCTGATTGATCTGAACCTTTTCACCGGGTCCCAACACCGGTTTCAGGGTTTTTCCGTGCCTGCTGCGGTTGTGTTTAACCAGAGCAGAAGCTGCCTTAAGAATATTTCCCGTAGACCGGTAGTTGGTTTCAAGCCGTATGGTTTTCACATCCGGGTACTCTCCGGGAAACTGAAGAATGTTCTCTACTCTGGCTCCACGCCAGCCGTAAATTGACTGATCATCATCACCGACAACTGTTACAACGGTGTTCTCTCCGGTGAGCTCTTTGAGAATTTCATTCTGCACTCTGTTGGTATCCTGGAACTCATCAACAAGAATTCTGGTGAACAAATTTTTGTAATAACTCTTGATGTCATTATTTTGACGCAACGCCAAAAGAACTTGTGTCAGCAAATCGTCAAAGTCGAAAGCTCCGCACCTTTCAAGCTCACTGTTGTATTTCTGATAGACAATTGCCATTGATTCCGCATACGGTGTTGAAGAACTGGAAAGAGCCTCTTCAACTGATACAAGGTCATTCTTGGAGTTTGATATGTATCCCCGAACTGCGCCGGCTGTAACTTTCATGGGAACATCAACAGTTTTCAGAATTCTTCGAATCAGAGTTTTCTGATCATCTCCATCATAGATCGAAAAGTTCTCCGGAAAACCGAGGTTTCGTGCTTCTCTTCTCAGTATCCATGCACAGATGCTGTGAAAAGTACCCATACGAAGCCGTATACTGCGATCGTTCAACTGCTGGTAAACTCTTTCCCGCATTTCGCCTGCTGCTTTGTTGGTAAATGTCATTGCCAGTATCTGCCACGGACTTGCCAGACCGGTGTCAATAATCAGAGAAATCTTAGCGGTAAGTACTCTGGTTTTCCCACTTCCAGCTCCTGCAAGAACTAATAGATGGCCGCTATTATATTGTACCGCCTGCCGTTGTGACTCATTTAAAGTGATAATGTTTTTTTCTGGCACGGTTATTGCTTTCTATAATGAATGTTACAAACACGGTTCAAAGAAACGAGGATACAAGATGTACAAACCCGGAATCAAGAGCTGGTTGATGCTGACGATGGCGATCGCGGCACTCCCTGTTTTTATTCTCATTGTATGGCCGGTCTGAACCCCCTCCCGGATCAGCCTGAGAGGATTGGAACCTAGCCAGCTTATCCCGGGTTCTCTAGCGGGCAATCGGTCAACCCCTCCGATTGCCCGCTTTCTTTGTATTAAATACTTTGTTTACCACCGTTAACTATTGTTATTCCGCTGCTGGTACCTATTCTTGTTGCTCCGGCTTCCAGCATAGAAATCGCTGTATCGTAATTTCTGACACCCCCGGAAGCTTTCACGCCCATAAACTGACCAACAGATTCACTCATCAGACGAACATCATGCAGCGTTGCTCCGCTTTTTGAGAAGCCGGTACTGGTTTTCACAAAAGCCGCGCCAGCATCCATTGAAATAGAGCAGGCCGTTACCTTCTCTTCGTCGGTGAGGAGACAGGTTTCAAGAATAACTTTAACTGGTGTGTCCGGAACGGCATTAACGACCTCCCTTATCAACCGGAGAACTCCTGAATTATCTCCCTGTTTCAGAAGCCCCACAGGAAGAACCATGTCTATTTCTCCAGCCCCATTTGCTACTGCCCACTCTGCTTCCTTTGCAACCAGCGGTGAAGCCCCAAGGGGGAAACCTGCCACAGAACACACCAGCGGAGTTTTTTCAATCAGCAGCTCGCTGGCGAAAGGCACCCAGACCGGATTTACACAAACCGAGTAAAACTGGTATTCTACAGCCTCGGCACATAGTTTATCTATCATTCCGCTTGTGGCATCGGGTTTAAGAAGAGTGTGGTCGATAATAGAAGCAATGTTCAAGCTAGAAATCCTCTCTGAGAAAGACCAGGGAGATTCTTCCCGGCCTAACCGTTACAGGGTCGTGAGTATACTGTCTTCCGTTGACACTTACGGTTACCGGCCATGATCCGGGAGGAACCTGCAGACGACACATCTGAATCTGTGCCGGAAGGGTCAACCAGGCTCGGAGATCTGCCTGCTCTGTGGCAGCACCAATTATGCTGAGGATCAGCCCTACACCGGAACTCACATTTTCGTTATCAGTAAGCTGTTCCGTGATGTTCTCTCCAAGACTGGACAAACCGGCCTTCACTGCCAGTCTGGCAGCGGCTCTGGCAATGTTTCTTCCAGCTTCGTCTTCAAGATTCTCCCGGGCAATTCCATTCAGATCTTCCACAAGGAAAAGTGGTGCCGTTTCATCTCCTGCAGTAATTGAACCGGTTATTCTCCGCCTTGCAAACTCAGGTATCACTGGAAGAGCCAGGCTGTACACTCTGTCATCAACATACACAGTGAAATCCGAGGCTCTTCTGGACGAAATACTGCCAAGCTCAACCACTGCCACTATTTCACCCATGGTTGACGATGGTCCTGTTCCCTCCCAGTTCAACTCCGGCCACCTGGTTTCAAAAGTTGAAACAAGGCTTTCAAACCCGTTGTACTCAGCCAGGCGCATGGCATCAAGTTTGAGTTGCGTGGGAGCGGAAAGCCGGTAATCTTCCACATAAACGGAGTCGTAGGTTGCCAGTGCCATACGGTAACTGATCAGTGCATCGTCGTAGTCACCATCCATCTCGTAGAGAACGCCCATAAAATACCTGACGAAAGCATCATCGGTATACCGGTTCGGGTTTCTCTGGTACGCGGTGTTGATTTCCTTGAGCTTTTCATTCACCCGTCTTGCCTCTACAACTGCATCTTCGATGTTGCCTGATTCTGCATAGCTTGAAGCAAGACAGTAGTTGATAAAGACCTTCTCGTAATCTGCACCGCGAAAATCCAGTGCAAGATCACTGGTGACCATCGATTGAGCCTGCTGCTCCAGATCTGTTCCTCGAAGATTGTCGCTCAGCCGATCCGCCTGAAGAAGAACGGACTGAGCTATGCTCTGTAATCCGGCATATCTTGCCAGATTCCCAAGCTCCATAAGGTACAGCAGACGGTCTCTGCCGGTGGTGTCGGGAAAAACATCTTTCAGTGTTGATATAGCCTCCTGACTGTTCCCGTTTCCAAGATCTTTTATAACAGGAGCCATGGTGTTTGTATACGCCACCGCACACGACATTACAAGCAGAAACCCCGCAGAAGCAAGGAGACTCTTCATGCTACCACTCTATGATCTTTTTGATCTCTGTTGAACCCATCCACACTTTCAGAGCAGTCTCAACATCGATAAGCTCGATGTTAACCTGGTAAAAAATGGCTCTGGTATCGTCTTCCTGATCTTCAATTGAGTTCACAGTTCCTGTCATTACATAGTCTGCACCAACCTCGCGGCCGAATTCGGCGGCAGTTTCCGGTGACGCAAAAACAGACTGATCTCTTCTTTCATCCCGAACTTCGCCACGCTCACGGCCACCCGCAGCGATCTGGAATCGTCCGGAATTAAGCAGAGATCTTTCAATTTCAGACATGAACACATCAACATTGATGTGCTCTATACTCTGATTACGCACACCTCCTACAACAATTACCGGGAGGGCGGAGACTCTGCTGTCGCGTGTTTCACGCACATCAAACCAACGACCGTTAAGACACTGGTCAACGATGGAATCGGCAACAATACGGGCATCTGTATCGTTCCAGTATCCGCTAAGGTCTGTAACTGTGTCCGTATCAGTCCTTGTAACTTCTCTGCCTCCGCAGGCTGTAAGAACGACAAGAGCAACAACAGCTGTTACAAGCAGTACTTTCATTATCTGACTCCTTTCAGAAATCATCTGGGGACCTCAATGGCCCCTCTGAATATCACATTGAAATAGCCCAGTTCTCTACCTGTTGAAGAAAGAACCGGCTCACTGAGCGCCTTGAAAAGGGTTATGAAGTGCACATCGACAGATGCAGCAGTGGTAAGCGGATTCTCACCAAATGTCGTGCCGGTGAGTTCCCACATAACCCGTTCATTTGCAGTACTGTACCCTGCAAACATTGCCTGCTGACTGAGGGTTCCAAGAAGTTCTCCCATAGAAGCCTGCATCTGCCCGGCGAATATCTGCATTACCTCGTAGGAATCCCAGACATCTATCAATCCCCGGGAAGAGGCAGCCTCCATTTCCGCCAGAGTGGGGAGTCTTTTCCCGGAATCTGAAAGGAAAGACTGGGCTCCACTCCAGGTTATTGAGGCAACGGGATTCTCAAGACACTGGGAAGGAACGGTAATCCCCCCTTCCTGTGCTCCCATGAACGGTGTAAAAGCCAGAAACTGCATGGATTCGTCACCGTCTCCGGTAATTATTATACCCAGTTCTTCAACACCAAAGCCTGATCCATTGAGCCAGGGAAGGAATTCTCTGTAGGTCACCGGGATACTGTCTATGTAAAAGGGAGGAACATCCACTGAGCTTCCGTTGATCTGAACAGTTGTTGCTGGAACAAAAGCCATACCGGAAGGAGGTTCCGGGAGGTGACACTGCACACAGAATGAACCCTCGTTCTCCGTACCGCAGGAAGGACACTGCCAGGCAAAAACTCCGGCAGAAAAAAACACAAGTGCTGCAAGAACCAGTCTCATAAACTATCTCCCCTTAAAACTCTGTAGAGATTGTGAAGTAGTACTCCGGCTTCTGACTTACACTGGCCAGATCCGTTCGCCACGCAATATCAGTTCTCAACACAAAATAGCCAACATTCAGTCGGAATCCTGTTCCAAAAGACATCTTGATATCTTCAAGCCTGTATCCACCAGATCCACTGGCCCCTTTGAATGTACTGAGATCATCAGATACAAACCCGAGATCGGTGAAAATGACCCCTCTGCCTCTGGTGAATGTAACTGGAATCGGGGCTGCAAGGCTGAGATAATTAAGAACAGGGTAACGGAATTCAATGGATGCCACTCCGTATCTCGTTCCGTTCAGGGAAACATAATCCCAACCGCGAAGCAGGTCAGCATAACTGGCGTAGAATTGAAACACATCCCCGACACCCTCGACATCACCGGTGCTTCTTCTGTGAGGCAGTGCGCCGCCGAGAAAAAATCTCTGGCGATTTTCTCCAAAACTGATGCCGCCTGCCAGTCTGGTGGCCAGAGTAACCTCCGATGAAACCCATGTGTATTCACGAAGATCCAGCATTGCTGTAAAATACTCGGCGTTATCCCAGAACCCCGGGGCATAGTCAAAGTCAACACTCATCCGGCTGCCGACTCTCGGACCTACGGCACCCCACAGGGCATTGTCGTAAACAAGGTGTGTTCTCGCAGAAAAAATATTCTCCCTGAAAAGCACATCGTTGGACCAGAGACCCTCCCGGGAAACTCTTCTGTAGTTTGTGGCAAGGCCTGCACGAAGTGCTTTTGTAAAGGGGTAGTTCAGCCCCAGAGTTCCCCCAAGATTTATATCTCGCACATAGTCTCTGTAACCCAGAGAGTCTTCAAAAATATACCGGGACACAAAGCGGTAAACCCCGCCATGGTACTGGTATCTGTCCTGCAGGTTTCTGTAGTCCACGGCAAGATCCATATCGCTGACCTGTCCGCTGAAATTAGCAAGAATACCCATCTGGTGCAGGGCAAGCACATCACTGAAAAGAAACAATGAATTCCCTGTTAAACCGGAATAAGAATCGAATCCGGCGTTTGCAGACACCTGATCAAGAGAAAACTCCGGCTGGTACGGAGATATCCGCCAGTTTTCCGGGGTGTACTGACCGATATCTTCCGGTACAGGACGGTCCCCACATTCGTGAACTGAAAAAGGCTCATCAATTCTTCTGGTATCCAGATCACTGACAACAAACAGCCCGGAACCCGCCCAGTCTGATGCCTGAAAAAGAGCAATACCGCATGAGTCTGCCCAGGATGTAAAGCGCGGAGTTATGTAGAGATCTGTGAGTCTGACAATTGGAAGCGAATCATTCTGGAATAGATAAAAGTTGGGTTCTCCCTGTTCTGATGAAATAAAGATCACTCCTTCGGGGGTTTCCACAGGAGAGGAAATGTCTTCGTTGCATACATGGAGCACTTCAACATCCCCATCAATACTCCAGCGTTCAAGCGTTCTTGTCCCCAGAGAGGGCTCCTCGGATACACACAGAATACCTTTACTGCCCCACCACAGATCGTATTCTCCCTGTTCGTTGTCGCTGATTCTTGTAAGCTGTTCCGAACTGATATCGTAAAGCCAGATGTCAAG
>JAGGYZ010000280.1 GCA_021162285.1 Candidatus Fermentibacteraceae bacterium | reverse complement strand
CAGTGTATCTGCCCTGGCAAAAACAGGTTTTGAAATGGAGGCTCTTGTTGGTGTAACAACCGCACTTCTTACCGTGTATGACATGCTGAAAGCAGTGGACAAATCCATGGTGATCTCTGAAGTACGGCTAGTTGAGAAAACAGGCGGGAAGTCCGGAACATTCAGAGCAGATCCTGTGGCTTTGCAGTAAAGAACCAACAGAAATCAATGAATACCTGCTCCGTGCAAACGATGGCACTGGACCACCTGGAGGTGTCGATCGTTTCTTTTACTGTATCAGTAAGAACGGGAAGTGCAGTTGAATCTTCGTTGCTGCCTGTGAAAGAATCTCAGGCAATAATCAAGGCAACAGCAGAACCGAAAGAACCTGTATCAGTTTTAGAGCAAAGGAAGACAGGGTTCATGGGAATTGTATACAACTCACATTCATCACTACAATTCTATGAATTTCCACAATTACAATTTACCTGAATTTTGCGCATAAAAAACCAGAGCGTTTTCTCTGGAGATGCTGGAGATAGAACCAGTCTACCTCCTTTATTATGATGGAGTAAAGAAAGAATTTGATAAGGCGGTAATTCGGGAAAGCTTGCAAAGAGGTGAGTGATTTACCATTGAGAACGATCCGAAAAGGAATACTGAATGATTCCTGGGGAGAAGTTATGAGCTGCAAACTACCTGGTGACCTGGCTGGGTAAGTACTACTCTCAATTGGGAAAGGATCAAGCAAGAAAAAGAGGCAAATTCGTAATTATGAAATCAGACGCAAAACAGGTGATGAATGTGAGTTCAACTACTATGGGATATCCGAATACTATCGGCCTATTCCCGGATTGGATGAATGGCTCCGTCGCAGAATACGGATGTGCTACTGGAAACAGTGGCGCTATACCCGTACCAAAGTCAGCAATCTTCTGAAGCTGGGTACTTACAAAAAGGAAGCCATAATGACAGCACTCAGTCGAAAAGGTTTGTGGCATTTGTCACGAACCCGTGCGACACAAGCCGGGATGACAAACAAATGGCTCAAGAAACAGGGATTGATTTCAATTAAGGATCAGTGGGTGAACATTCATTACCCAGCTACGGCTCGGTAATCTTGGTGAAACGCCCTGTGCGGAGCCGCATGCAGGGTGTTGTGGAGGCCGGGGGAGAAAAACCCCCGGCTACCCATTATACATTTCTATTCATCTTTCTTCGTGACGGTTATGCTAAGTGTAGTTGAGCAAATTTAATGCACCACACCTCACAATTATTTCTAAAGTTTAATAATAGTAAATCATTATCAAAACCACGATATACGCCCAATTACATTTAGCATGTGTTATAAACTGGCCGGTTCTAGGAACTTTATCGATTTTGCAATCTATATTTACCTAAACTGAGCGATTCCAGTTATTTTCACTTGTAGAACCATAACTTCCAGCGGATTTACCGTCAAAATTTTATTCTCATGCGCCCGCATGAACCATTCCAGCAAAAAGAGCAGCAAATCACACGCATATTGTTCTTGCATCGGTATATAGAGCATTTAAGGACACAACTATGCGTCTGCTTTTACTCAAAGCGTACCGATCTGACGGTGGCTCAGTTCAGGGCCAGATGAATTTTATTGGTGGGTTGTTGCAGCGTTCCCAGAGGGTATCGAACTCTAGTCTTTTCATTATTGAGGCCGTGACTTTTAAGATAGTATATCGGGATTTTCTGATTACTTTTCCGGCATTGTCAAATAATTGTCTGCGTACCGTGGTGGAGTAGGATGATACTGGAATGATGTCATAACAGACATCATGCTTAAATGCTTCAAACAGCAGGAATGCTGTCATTGACAGGTAGTAATAGGTTGCATTCATGTTGAACCGCTTAAATGGCAGTTTCTGTGAGACAAAATTCTTGAATGCCCGGTTCACAAGCTCATCATTACCTCTGCCAAAATAGGTTTCGATAATCATTCCAGCCTTCAGCATATCACCATGACCGGCATTGATAAGCTGCTCGTCAATTTTACCACCCATACCAAGATTTGTGTAAATGATCGAGTCATGCTTTACAAACTCCATCAGGTACTGTCCGTTCTCTTCTGTCTCCTGGGTGCAGTAGAACGCTCTGAGAAATTCATCTATCTTCCAGGTTCCACGGCGATCTCCGAATTCATAGTAAGACCAGACTCTGGCCTTTTCTCCTTCACCCTTCTTGTACTGTTCCCAGTGTTCCAGCTTTACACTGCCAGCAAGCTCATTGATATCTGCGTAATGTTTGCCTCCGCAGAGAATACCGATACCAAGTAGTTGAAAGCATCTGAACAGCTTCTGATCGAAAAATCCTGAGTCACACCTGAGAATGATAGGAACATCTTCACTGTAGTGCTTACGGATCTGCTCTACCACATGGATAATCATCTTTTGAACGGTATCACCATAATTGCTGTGCTTCTTACCGCCACGGAATACGGCATCCACAAAGTAGCCCTGCCAGTTCAACTGGAGAGGCTGAAATCCCTTCACCTTTTTGTAAGTGGGCTGTACTCCATGACGCTGCTCTGCATCGTTGTTGTCCATAACCATAGTATCCACACCAAGAATAATTACAGAAGGCTTT
>JAGGYZ010000341.1 GCA_021162285.1 Candidatus Fermentibacteraceae bacterium | reverse complement strand
ATACTTTGTTGGGTGTGTTCTAGCCCAGAACACCAACTGGAACAGAGTGGTACCAGTTATTGAGAGAATGAAGAAGATGGACATTCTGGCTCCAGAGAAGTTTCTGCAGCTGGGTCAGGAACAGCTCAGTGAAGTTCTTAAGGGAGCAGGTACCTACCGGAGAAAGGCAGAGTACCTAAGTATAGCAGGAGAATACATGCTTTCCATCGGGTGGAACGGTACGCCGGAATCGGTTACTTACAGCACAGACGTCCTTCGGAATGAGCTTCTGGAACTGAAAGGCACAGGCCCTGAAACCTGTGACTGTATACTGCTGTATGTGCTGGAAAGACCTGTTTTTGTTGTTGACGCATACACAACCAGAATTATGAGCAGACACGGTTTGTGTAATGAAAAAGCAAAGTACAGCGAAGTACAGAAAATCTTCAAGCAGGGGCTTGCCCCTGATGTGGACATGTTTAACGAGTTTCACGCACTGTTTGTAGAGTGTGGAAAGCAGTTCTGCAGGCCGGAACCACTTTGCAGAGACTGTCCTCTCAACGAAAGAAGAAAAACCCCATGACTGTTCGAAGAAGGGAACACTCTGTGCAATTCCGCGAGTCGGTTGCAAACAGCAGATTTAAGATACCCACACTTCAATCCCTGTTGTTATATTCCTTCTCCCTGCGGAGGGGTGCCAGAGCGGTTGAATGGGGCGGTCTCGAAAACCGTTGTTCTCTTTTTGGGGAACCGTGGGTTCGAATCCCACCTCCTCCGCCAGTTTACTAAATTCTGTAGATGGCAGCGTGAGTACCTCAAGTCACAAGCTTGCAACCAACACTGAACCGGAAGCCTGATGGCGCAGTGTATCCACTTTCATATACTTGTTTGCAAATGAGGTCGGGAACTACCGGTTTTAGGCAGCATCCCTGTGGGATCTGTGGAATTGAAGCCGGGATGGAACCAATTTCGGTGGGTCGATCCGGGCGTACCGGAACTGCAATATCTTTTTTAGAAATGGCCCAGGTAGAAGAATGGCAAAAGAAAAGAAAGACCTTACAGTATCACAGGTAAACCGCCGGAACATTCTGAACAATCCTTACAGCCCTGCGGAGCGACCCGTAGTAGTGATGAAGGCTTTGTAATTGAGTTGGAGCCATTGTTAAGTTTGGAGAATGAAGGCAATAGAGTAGTGGGAGTATCAGGTTTCTTGAGGAAACATGGAGAACACCCGGGAACCGGAAAACCGGATTAGAACAAACAAGACCATTCTGTATTTCTAAGATTGAAGTGTTGGAGGCGTACAAAAAGGGCAGAGCGGTTTTGTATTACTGAATAGAAATATCAGTGAGTCTGTAAATCAGATAGCTGTCTGATTCTTCCCTTACTGAACATACGATTCCCTCGGAATGCTTCCCCCAGTAGTATCTGTGCATCAAGGCTGGATTTGAGGAATCAGTCTCCCTGGTACATGCACAATTATCATAATAACCAGCAGGAACATCAATACTGTTATTCAGGGAGACAACCTCAATCTGTTCGTCAGGATTGCTGCCTGGCGTCCATTTATTACCCGCAACAGGATCATACTTGAACGGAACATAGTATTCGGCGGATGTTGTGTCATTGTATTCTCTCAGTTCATCTGACTCATTTCTCAGATAGTAGAATAGTGTATCTGACAACAGAGTGTCGGCTGGTATCCGGGTTGTAATCTCTTGAGTTTTGAAGAGCTGGAATCCGTCGGTGTGGGTAACCACTGAAACAATTGTTCTTGTTACTGTTCCTGTTACAATTGTTGTATCTCCTGAATCAACCTCGTACCCATTTACAGAGTATTCCCAGATATTGCCTTTTTCAAGCGATACTACGTAGCTGGCTTCCATTGGTTCTGTTACATCTGAACATCCAATTGCCAGGCAAAGCAGCGTTGCTGCGGTTAAAAATATTAGTCTGCTCATGATTCCCTTCCCGTTAATCGTAACAACATGAGACATGCCTGTTCCCTGCTGACTCTCACAGAATTGGATGCCTCTTCCGGCTTTTCAGCTGAGAAACTCCCCCGCCATTCAAGAAAATACGATTTGCCCAACAAACTTCTGGACAATGCAGAGAGTCAATCTTACCAGTGAATGGAAGCCACATTGTAAACAAGAGATATCGCAATATTCGATTTGCTTATATGCTGGTCAGTAACCATTGCCGGAGTTTGTGTTGCGTGGGGAGTGATGTCAAATTCGTGATGTGAGAATTCAAAACAACACATTAAGTCCTTTGTAATGTGGGGGAGAACCCCTGCTGACCAGTGAAAACCGGAACCTTCATCAATATTAGTGGACCATGATTCACTTGAACTTGAGTTTTCAGCACCAACTTCAATGTTGCCGTTGTAATGTCCATATCCAGCTCTAAGTCTTAATTCATCGAGCACGCGTAATTCTATTCCGTAGCAAATCGATTGCATGTTATAGCGTAGTAAGGCGGGAGAATAGGGAGTACGCTGATAAAAAAGAAATCCTGCATAATACTTGGTATAATCTCCGTAACAGTACAACCCAAAATTCTTTAATTGATGTCCAGCGCCGATTCGCGCATATACTATATCACTTTCATAACCATCCTCTACATCATATCCGTATTGGTCGATTTCATCGACATCACTGGAGATCGTACTATACATTATTGACAGTCCTCCTTCTACATAAACAGAAGAAATATTCTTGGATTGCTGTAACAGATTATCGTAATCAGTAATTAAAGTACTGTCTTCTGCTGTAGCACTATGACTTGGTTCGTCAGATATATTATCGACCAGACGGAATCCGGTATCATCCAGTTTTGCATTGCCAGCAGTTCCAGTAAGATTTGGATTAAGGGCAATAACAGTATTGGGTTGGTATGCAGAGATGTTTATGGCAGGCCTCAAATCCAGTTTGCAGAAATTTCCTGACATATTGTACAAGCCAGGCTGATCCGATAAAAATTCATCTGCAGGATGCAGAATTGAATCAATAATAACTGATTTGCAACTGTCTGCTGCTTCCTTCCATACCGGTTTTGTTACCTTGGTGGTCATTATATGGTAACAGTGCAGATTGCCTATGCTACAAACCACAGAGGTGTCTTTATTATTGAAATAATATAATATAGAATCTGGAGTTGCAGCAAAAGTCGTAAGATTAAAAGCATCAGAAACAACTGGAGAGGCTGCCATTGCGTAAGCAACGAAGAGGATAAGTAAAACAAAAAGAACAAATTTAAAAGTCATAGCTAACCCCCGTTCATTTCCCAGATAAGCCAGGAACAGGAATCTTGATTTCAAACTGTTACGGGAATTTTCCCAAAATAGTATATTTACTCTAATAAAACCACTGATTCCTGCCTCAAATTGACAATACTACCTGAAACAACCCACCGTCAATGAAATGACCAGTCTACAATCACTCGATGTCCATATAAAGACAAAAGAAAACACCTGCCCCCTGAAGTCGATCCATGAATTATTGCCCAACCTCAATTTCAGGAAACCCGCACAGCCAGAAACTCGTGCTTCCCGGGAGTTCCCGGAACATCGTCTTTCCATGGAATGAAATCCGCACCGGGTTCACACACCATTTCCAGAGGCTTTGGCGGAGGTTTGGGGTTTTCCCGGAGATCAAGGTGTTTCAGGGCGTCTGATGACTAACAGCTGCTCGATTGTGGAGATTATTCCCTGTTCTCCACTCTTGATAACGTCTTCGCAAAATTTGAAGAACTCCGCGAGACAGATCCTGATGTATTAGAACATCAGGAGGAGATTAACTCTCTGAGGGCAGAGCTTCTTTTCGCAAAAAGCGAATCGAAGAAATAAGAGATTTTATCACAGGAGAGAAAGGCACAGTTCGTTCATCTATTGTTGAAATACGCATAATCCCAAAGCAAACCCGAACGGCAAATCTCACGACGCTTATCATCACATCAGCAAAATTGCTGACCACAAATCTTGATGATAATCTTCTGCGGAGTTTATTCTCCGGAATACCTGTATTCATGTGCCCGGCTGATTTACTGGAATTTACCTGAATCTACTGCCGAAACAATTCAGAATGAGATCCTGTTCTTTCAAGTATTAGTTCCGTGGGAGTGGTCTTGTATATCAACAACCAATCTGGAGCAATGTGACACTCTCGATGATGATTGTAGATTCCTGTCAATTTGTGATCTCTTTTCCCAATAGGAAGAGCAATCTCGTTCGCAAGCAGTGAAATGATTTCTTTTAGCTTCTTAGTTTTCTTGCCTTGTTTCTTAATCCTTTTGATATCCTTATGAAATTGTCTGGAAGTAACCAGGTTCAACATTATATCTCTAGACTTTTGTACATATCCTCAATGCTCTTATGGCGGACAAGGTTTAATCCATCATCAGATTCTTCAAGCACTTTCTGAGTAAGTGCGTTCGGTATCGCCACTTCAAATGGAAGTCCATGTCGCAACTTAACCTGTTTGAAAAAGATATTAATAGCATCCGTTGTAGAAAGTCCCAACTCATGGAAGAGCTGTTCTACTTCTTGTTTCAAATCGGGTTCAATACGTGCTCTTACTGTTGCTGTTTTGCTCATGACTCACCTCCTTGAAAGAACATAGCACAATTGGGCTACATCGTCAAGATGAAGAGACAAAGAAATCCGAACAAGAAAACATGAATTGCTTTCTCTTGTGAATGGGCTGTAGCTGAATTTGCCAGTGAGTGAGTAGTTT
>JAGGYZ010000133.1 GCA_021162285.1 Candidatus Fermentibacteraceae bacterium | reverse complement strand
TACTGGTAGTTCTGTGATGCGTGTTTCTGGGCAACGATGGCCCACTTTACTGCAGAAGGCTCTTCTCCGGCCCTCTCCCAGTGTTCCGCCAGCTTTGCCGATACTCTCTCGGAGTCCCCGACGAAAACTTCTTCCATGGATCGGGCAACAGCTCTGTGAAGAAGTTTGAGATTGTGGGACAGAATACTGTTGTAGGCGGTGTTTTGAATAAACGAGTGGTGAAAAATATAGGTTACACCGGAATCTGTGATGCTTTTTTCCAGGAACTGTCTTTCCACGAGGTCGTCAAACACATCTCTGCCGGAAGGTTCCAATCCCAGTCGGTTCACAACCTTTCTGTAAAGATCGTAACTGAATTCCATTCCGAAAACAGAGCAGTTGAGCAGTGTTTTCCGCAGCTTTTCCGGTAGCCGGTCCAGCCTCGACTGAAGCAGTCCAGTAAGACTTTCAGGAGTTGAAAGCTCCACAGAGCTGTCGGTCAGTATCCACTCATCGTCTGAAACAGAAAGTCCGTTTGATTCCACAAGATGCAGAAGGAGTTCCTGCAGGAAGAATGGATTTCCGCTGGAATGTCTGTGTACAAAGTCCATGGCATTTGAGGAAACAGGATAAGAGCCTGTTTCAGTGAGTTTCTCAAGAAAAGCTTGTGTAAACTGAAGTGCTTCCTGTTTTTCAAATTCTCCCAGAGCAATATGCCGGCATGCGGAGTATGCACTGCTGGTACAGATATCTGCCGGAAGGAGATTTCTGTGGTCGGACCTCCTTACAAGCAGAAAGATGACAGGATTCACAGAATTACAGTTCTTCACAATGAAATCCAGTGCTTCTGCGTCGGTGGAATCCATCCATTGAAGATCCTCAAGAACAACAACAACCGGAGAGCTCTCAGAAAGAGTTTCAATGAGATCTCTCAGAGCCATTTTTGTTTCCAGAGCAATGGCTTTGTTGCCCAGCTGTTGAAGTCTGCTGTCGTTAGAAACAGCTGAAACCAGCCTTCCCAGAAA
Source organism: Candidatus Fermentibacteraceae bacterium (assembly GCA_021162285.1). Lineage (GTDB taxonomy): Bacteria > Fermentibacterota > Fermentibacteria > Fermentibacterales > JCC-6 > Sabulitectum. Next base: position 4,019 of record JAGGYZ010000133.1, on the reverse strand, counting down.
TGGCAGACCGCCCTCCAGTTTCTCAACAGGGCAGAACCTTGAAACAGAACGGACAAAGTCTTCGAAGGCAGTGCCGCTGTCTTCGTGGATGTTCAATAGATTCTGCAGCACAGCCGACCACAGCCAGTGGGCAGGCTGCGCATCAGAGATTGAGTTACCGCGAAGAACGATACAGTCTGCAGTGCTGTTCTTAAGAAACTCTGCGACAAGTCTGGTTTTCCCAGTGCCTGCCTCTCCTGTTAGCTCGGCGATAAGGTGTTTTGCACCGCCTCTTCTGTTTACACCGGAAGACCTGCCGTACTGAATGGCTCTCAGTTCTTTAAGCTGTGCATATTCTTTTTCTCTGGCGACAAACACCGTGCTTACAGATTCATGGCAGGAGATCAGACTGCTGCCGTAGTTAACAGAAACCGGTTTCCAGCTTATCAGGGGAACTCCAATACCTCGGATACTGAGTTTTACAGGCTTATCCCACAGGATACTCTCAGAACAGTCGCTGTAAACGCTGTCTGTAACAAGAATACAATTTTCTTCGGAATTCTCTTCCATTCTGGAGGCGATGTTAACAGTTCTGCCCATTGCGGTAAGATGTTCTATTGCATCGGGAGCTACTGTAACCGGTCCGCTGTTGATTCCTATTCTGGCAGAGAGATGAACTCCTGCTTCCGAAAGAATAGAGCTGGCGACTTCAACGACACGAAGCATTTTGAAACCGCACAGAATAGCACTTCTGCTGTTGTTCTCTCTGGAGCGGATAGCACCGAACAGAACCATTATTCTGTCACCCTCTATCTTGTCTACATAACCGGAGTACTGCTCGGCGGTGAACACCAGTTCGTCCATAAGACTTCTGGTAATTTCATGCACGGTTTCATGGTCAAGAGTTTCTGAAAACGCAGTGAATCCGGAAAGGTCAAGAAACAGTACGGCAACATCCCGTCTTTCTCCAGGCAGAAGTTCGGTGTTGCTGGGTGTGTCGGCAGCAGTGCCTCCGGTTTTCCTGTTGAGAAAAGCGTTTTTTAGAAGTTTTCCCAGTTCTTCACTCATGGCAGACCGTCTTTCAGTTGTTTCGTCAGATAAATACCGATACAGCAGGGTACCCCTTATCATTGTTCCCCGGTTTTACAAACGCAACAAACAGATTTGACAGATCGAAATGTTCTTTGTATATCACCGACCGGTGACAAAACCCTCTGGAGTATTGTACAGTGCATAGAGATTCCGAAAAGACAAAACAGAAAATACTTGCCGGTCTGGAGAGGCTGATAACCAGCAAAGGATTTACGGGTGTCGGTGTCAATGCTGTAGCCAGGGAAGCCGGGGTAGACAAGGTTCTCATATACAGGTATTTCGGCTCTATGGAGGGACTGCTGCAGACATTTGCCGACAACAAAGACTTCTTTCCCAGAATGGCCGATGTGTTTGATGGTATTCCAGAGGGAACTCCCCTGCACGAAATAGCTACCAGAATGATTCTGGAGCACATAAGAGTGTTTCAAAGCAGTCCGCTTGCCCAGGAGCTTGTATGCTGGGAGCTTACAGAGCAGAATCCGCTTACAATTATGTTCGGGCGGGAGATGGAGAAGCGTGAACTGACAGCTCTGGCCGAGAGGGGGATTGTTCTGGATGAAGATGTTGTTACCCTCTCTGTAGTTGTTCTTTGCGGGCTTGAATACCTTGTTCTCCGGGGACGGAACAACAACCCGATGATGAAACTTGACTACTCGGTACCGGAAACAAGAAAGAAGGTAGAACGGGTGGTTTCTGCTGTGATGAAAGCATTTTTCACTATCAGAGAAAATGGGGATTCCACTGAATGAAAGAACTAATACTGAAATCTTTGATCTTCACAGCTGTCATATTCAGCGGCTGTACAGAAGAAAGTGCTGTTGAAAACAGCGAGATGCCGGTTACAGTTTATGTGCTGAAGTCATCTGCCATCTCGGAGACTGTTAACATCCACTGCAGACTTGAATCTAGCGCAGAAGCTGTGGTTTCCCTCTCATTTCCTGGAATCATCGAAGAGGTGTTTGTCTCTCCTGGCGATTCGGTGAAGTCCGGTGAACGGCTTGTGTCTCTCCGCAGTGATGATGGCTACAGGGCAATGGTTTCAGATGCAGCCGCCGTTCTCTCTGTTTCCAGAGCCTCAAAAGAGTACGCAGAGGAAAACCTGCGCAGCGCAGAGCAGCTTGCAGAGAACGGGGCTATAAGTGCCGGTGAGTTTCAGAGAATCGAAACTGAGGCTGTGGTTGCTGAAGCCTCTTTCCGCCGTGCCTCTGCCGGTTACACACAGTCTGCGAACTCTGCAAGAAGCGGTTACGTAACTGCACCTTTTGACGGTGTTGTGGGAAGGGTTTATGCCTCAGACGGCAATGTGGCATCCGGTCCTCTTCTGACTGTTTCAGGATCAGGAGCCATTCAGGCTGAACTGCTTGCAGCACCGCGTCATATACACAAACTCAGAGTTGGTCTGCCTGTTGTTTTCACAACAGACCATTTTCCGGGATTGTTCTTTCCTGGTTCAATTGTGTCTGTGTCTGAGATGGCCGACCCTCTGTCCGGCATGGTGGCCATGACAGCGCAGTTCCCGGATTCTTCAGGAAATCTTGTTCCAGGTCTTACGGGAACGTCAGTGGTAATGCTTGAAACTAGGGAAAACGCAGTTGTTGTACCGGCGGGAATGATGACGTTTGTTGAAGGCAGTAAAATGGAAGTTGCTCTGGTAAAGGATGGGCAGGCCACTATCAGGCAGGTTGAAACTGGAATAAGAAATGGTGTTTATTACGAAATTGTCACCGGTCTTGCTCTGGGAGACACCCTTATAGACATGGGGCATACCCTTGTTTCCGACGGGTCGCCGGTAAGGGTGGTGCAGTAATGAATCTTCCGGAACTTGTGGTCAGAAGAAGAATCTCCTTTCTGATGGTGTTTATCCTTATGGGCGGGGCTGGAATATTTGCACTGACTCAGCTCGGTCTTGACTATTTTCCCAAGGTTGATGTGGGGCAGATTCTCATTGTTACCATACTTCCAGGGGGAGCGCCGTCGGAGGTAGAGAACCTTGTTACCAGGGTGATTGAAGACGCGGTTTCCGGCGTAGAAGGTGTAACTTCTGTTGAGTCCTCCTCCGGTAATTCAACAAGCGGTATTACTGTGATTGTTTCTTCCTCTGCGGACATCAGCGTTGTGGAGAGTGATATCAAAGAAGCTGTGGATCTGATAAAGGACGACCTTCCCGAGCTGGCTACTGACCCTGTGATAAGAGCTATGGAATCCAGCATGAAGCCGCTGGTTATTCTTGGGATCAGCAGTGATAACCTGAACAGCGGTGAGCTTCGCCAGGTTGTTACAGATGAGATAGAACCTGTTCTCAGAAGGGTATCCGGAGTAGCCTCCAGCACAATTTCAGGTGGAGAGGTTCGTCAGATCAACATTTCTGTCAATCCCATTCTACTGGGAGAGAGAAACATATCAATGGTTCAGGTGTTCGGTGCATTGAAGTCGGTTCAGGGGAATCAGCCCGGCGGAGACATAGACTCGCACGGTACAGAGATTTTCATAAGTGTAAAGTCCGGGTTCACAACCCTCGAGCAGCTCGGTGAAGTTGTTGTAGGCAGTCACGGCGGAATCCCCGTTCACCTCAGGGATGTGGCTGAGATTACCGACGGCAGCAGAGACCAGAGCAGCACCAGCAGAATAGATGGTGAAAATTCTGTTCTTCTGATTTTTCGCAAGAGTGGAGACGCCAACACGGTAAACACATGCAGTCTTCTTGAGACGCAGATCGCCCGGACCGCTCTGAACTACTCCGGAACACTGAACATGGAAGTGGTGTATTCTCAGAAGGATTTTGTGCTGGACTCCACCAGAAGTCTGCTTTTAACCGGGGTACAGGCAATTCTTCTTGCAGCGGCAGTTCTTATGTTTTTTCTGGGTTCGGTTGTTAACGCCGGTATTGTGAGCATATCCATGCCCCTTTCTTTTATCTCCACTTTTGCCGCCATGTATCTGCTTGGTGT
>JAGGYZ010000092.1 GCA_021162285.1 Candidatus Fermentibacteraceae bacterium | reverse complement strand
GGGTTCAACAACTCCGATGTTGCTGCTCTTACAAACGGAAGAATGCTTCCCTGGATCAGCTCTATCGCATGCAACAATGCTGAATTCGGCGGGGGAACGACCTGCTTTGGTGAGGCGTGGTTGAATTCCGGTTCAATCGCAGATCCCAAGGGAGCAATTGGTTTCATGGGTGCCTCGGTTTCCAGCCCTGTGGGGCCAACCGATTCTCTGGCTCTTTACCAGTTCAAAGGTTACTTTCAGGAGGAACTGTACCACATGGGTGCGGCCTTTGACTACGGTAAGATCAAAGCATACCAGTACACGGGAAACGCAGGTAATAGCAACATGCATCTTATCTTCGGCGAGCCCGAGCACGATATTTTCAGTACAACAGGTCCGCTGGTTCACCTCACTGCCGATTACCCCGGTCATGTTGAAGTGGGTAACTTTACAGTGAATGTTTCAACACCTGCCGATGCCGCTGTTGAAGGTGCCATGGTTGGTCTGTGTCAGGGTGAGGTTACACTTGGAAGCGGTTACACAGATGCTTCCGGTGCAGTAACAATTTCCGTAACAGAAGTACCAGCTACCGAGGATGTCACCGTAACGGTTACAGCACACAATCTGTACCCGCTGCAGGCAACTGTTCCAGCCTGGCAGACAGGTATTGAAGAGCAGAGTGGAATTGCTACTGGCAGTGTGATGCTCTCTGTGAGTTCACCTGTTACAGGAACTGCTGCAGTGCGATTTGCCCTGCCTTCTTCAGGGCAGGTAAACCTCAGCGTATTTGACATGAGTGGCCGTGTTGTGGAAACACTGGTTAACAGTGAAGTTACCGCTGGCGACCACACTGTTAACTGGAATGCGGAAACTGCAGGAGGTATTTACTTTCTCAAGCTCACAACACCAGACCAGAGTGTTGTCAGAAACTGCGTGGTTCTTCCCTAGAAACTTCTGAATGTCGGGGCTCTGCTTCGTGCAGGGCCCCGTTTCATAATTGACGCATAGAGCACAAAGTGTTAGATTCCGTGAACTTGCGTAAAACAGCGCATGGTAACAGCTGACGGCAGATGTTAAGAGCTGATGCTGCCGCCAAAGGAACTGCAATTGCAGAAGGAGATGAAATGAGCAGATTTACAGGAGCCAGGCTCAAAAAGGTAAGATCACTTGGAACAGAGCTTCCGGGTCTTGTCCGCAAGGAGCCCAAATCGAGCAACAGCCCCGGTGAGCAGGGTGTTATGCGCCGCCGGAGAAGAGTTTCCACATTCCGTCTCCAGTTGCAGGAGAAGCAGAAGATTCGCTTCAACTACGGCCTCACAGAGAAAGCTCTCCGTCGTTACTACTCTGATGCCTGCGGTATGAAGGGTGAAACAGGTGTGAACCTGCTTCAGCTTATCGAGCGAAGGCTGGATAACGTCGTTGCAAGAGGCGGCTTTGCCCCAACAATACCGGCTGCCAGACAGCTTGTAGGCCACGGTCACGTGCTTGTCAACGGTAAGAAAGTTACAATTTCGAGTTTCAGAATTAAAACCGGTGATGTGGTCAGTCTCAGGGAAAAGAGCAGAGATCTGAAAATTATCACAGAGCATATTGCAGCCGGCTCGGGTATCGGTGTTCCCAGCTTCCTTGAAGCCGATCCGAAGAACAGAAAGATAACGGTTAAGGCTCTTCCTGCCCGTGAAGATGTACCTATTGAGGTATCAGAACGAGCAGTTGTTGAGTTCTACTCTAAATAGACGGTTGTGTTATCTGACAGGGCCCGGGTTTACCCCGGGCTCTTCTTTTTGCTATACTTAAACTGTCATCCGTTGTTTAATTACTTCAGGAGGTTAGCAATGAGATATTTTGCCGCGATGATGCTTGTTCTTTTGATGACTGCTGCGGGTGCAGCATTCGCACAGGAAAATGAACCAGGCAGCGAGGAAGTTACATACGCTCCCGTTGATCCGGAGCTGGCTGTGATAAGGGAAAAAGTAGGTGAAATAAGAGAAGTTATCCAGAGGGATTATGAGGCTCTTCTGGAAACAGATCCGGAAGCGCGGGGAACTGTTACCGTCAGTTTTTCCATTACACCTGAGGGAACTGTAACAGATGCTGTGGTTGATTGTCCCGACGAGCTGGAAGGTATTGAGGCTGGTATTACAGAGGCTCTTAACGAGCTGGAGTTTGATCTCTCTGAACGCTCTGAAAACCTGCCTGTAACAATCCCATTTGACCTGATGCCTCCGGAGTAAAAGAGGTATAAAACTATGACGGGGTGTGCGGTTCGCATGCCCCGCTGGTGTTTCCGAAAAAAAGTGATGGAGAATTATGACACGCAGAAGATTGCCTGTTGACAAAGAGATCTACAACGAAATGAGATCAGAAGCAGAAGAACCCAGCCGTGACAATGCTCTCAGGAACAGCATTCTCAATGTGGGTCTTGATGAAACCGCGCTAAATCACGGAGCGCAGACGCTGATGCAGCACACCTTTTCGCTTGAACTGGAAACCGGGAAGATAACCTCCCAGAACAAGAGTGGAAGATGCTGGCTTTTCGCCGGGCTTAACACAATGAGATACAAGATAATGCAGGATCTTAACATCGATAATTTCGAGCTTTCACAAACCTACCAGATGTTCTTTGACAAGATAGAAAAAGCCAATTACTTTTTAGAAAACATTCTTGAGACCCTGGATGAAGAAACCGATTCAAGGATAGTCATGTGGCTTTTGAATTCCCCGCTGAATGATGGAGGTCAGTGGGACATGTTTACGAGCATTGTTGAGAAATACGGAGTTGTACCCAAGTCAGTGATGCCTGAAACCTTTGCGAGCAGCAATTCGGCAAGAATGAATCAGATCCTTACACTCAAGCTTCGGGGATACGCCTTTAGATTACGGGAAGAATACAAAAAAGGAGCAGCACTGAAGAAGCTTCAGGAAACAAAGAGCAGGATGCTGGTGGAATTTTATCGTCTTGTTACAATGTTTCTCGGTTTTCCACCGGAGAAGTTTGTTTTTGAATACAAAGATAAGGATAAAAAATTTCACAGTGATTCAAATATCACACCTGTGGACTTTTACTCAAAGTATATCGATATCAGGCTGGGGGATTATGTAAGCATTATCAATGCTCCCACACAAGACAAACCCTTTAACACAACATACACAGTGCAGTATCTGGGGAACGTGGAAGGCGGCAATCAGGTAAAATACCTTAACGTTGATATGCATACTTTCAGGGGTCTTGCCATAGCCCAGCTTCAGGATGGAGTTCCCGTCTGGTTTGGAAGCGATGTTGGTAAGAAAATGGAGCGTAAGAACGGTATTCTTGATGACGGTATTTACTCTTACGAGGATGTTCTTGGCTCCGGCTTCGAGTTGAACAAGGCCGGGCGCCTTGATTATGGCGAGAGCCTCATGACACACGCAATGGTGTTTACAGGATTGAATATGGTTGATGGTGTACCGAACAGGTGGAAAGTAGAGAACAGCTGGGGTGAAAAGAGCGGGAAGAAGGGCTACTACGTGATGAGTGACAAGTGGTTTGAAGAGTACACATACCAGCTGGTCATAAACAAAAAGTACCTTTCGGGCAGCATGCTCAAAGCATGGGAACAGGAACCAATTGTCTTGAAACCTTGGGATCCCATGGGTTCACTGGCACTTTAAGCAATTCAGCAGAAAGGACATGATTAAAGAACAACATGTGTGTAAATGGTACTGCTGCTGTCCCATAAGGGAATTCACCGAAAACGGCAGGCTCCACACACACTGGGTAGAGGAATACTGCCACGGTGAATGGCAGCGGTGCGTAAGGTATCAGAAAGAAGAAAATGGAACTTATCATCCGGATAATATGCTGCCGGATGGCAGGATTGATAAGAGTTTGTTCTAAAGAAACAGGGGAGAAACATGGATTCAGAAAAAAGTATATCTGACATTATCGAGAGCGTGGAACACCCGGCCATATCATTGTCGCTCAAGGAACTTGGCATCGTTAAATCCTATGATATCAGCGGTAGTACGGTGAACATTGTAATGGCATTTCCAGCTTTGAATATTCCGATTCTGGATATGCTGGTTCAAAGCGTGCGTAAGCCTCTTGAGGCTGCAGGTATTCAGGTCGAAATAGAGAATACTGTTATGACACCTCAGGAGCTTCAAACTTTCCTGGCAAAAGAACAGAGTGGCTGGAAGGGAATGTAATTCCGGATAAATTCCGGTACAGTGTCCAACCGGTTATGCAGGGCTGAAAAACCCCCTGCTCTTGTGTTGCTACTGTGATTCTGCTATCTTATTGCAAACATTTTGCATTAAGGTTGAAAATGACGAACACAGAAGCATACAATCAGCTGAGGCAGACCGGACTCAGAATGACTGGGCTCAAACGGGAGATTGTAGACTTGTTTCTTGGAGGAGCCTGCGGTCTTTCAGTTAAGGGTGTGATGGCCGGGCTTCATTCCAGCCCGGCAGTTTCAACAGTTTACAGAGCCTTGAGTTCACTGAATAACAATGGTTTCCTCAGACACAGCGTGGGCCCGGAAGGTGTTGTTCAGTACAGATGCACGAAGAAGTACTTTCCGAAGCACGGCCACTTCTGCTGTGTAAAGTGCGGCGGGACAATACCTGTAAACAGAAGACTGCCTGACGCGTTTCTCGCCCTTCTGGAGGAGGAGTACGGCATAAGCGTGGATTCAGCAGATTTTCTTGTGGAAGGAAAGTGTTACAAATGCAGAAATTTATAGTTCTGTTCCTTCTGCTCGCAGCCTGCGGCGGGGGAGGCTTACACAGCAGCAGTGGAAAGATCTCCGTACTTGTAAGCGTTGTGCCGCAGAAATACTTTGTTGAAAAGGTTGCAGGTGATCTGGCAGTAGTTACAGTTCTGATACCTTCCGGAGCCAATCCGGCAGCTTACGAAATGTCTCCGTCCGGTATGAGGGTGGTAAATGATTCCGACATCTGGTTTACTCTTGGGTTGCAGAGGGAAACAACATGGATTCCGGAGTTTTCATCGATAAACGACAGCCTGCGAATTGTAAGCACAATCAAAGGTGTTACGAGGCTGCCAATCGGCAGGTACGGTATTCCAGGAGAACACAATGAAACAGACGGTGGAGATTCAGATCCTCATGTGTGGCTCTCACCTGCACTGGTCCGCCTTCAGGCGGAGGCAATCTGTGAAGCACTGTGCGAAACAGATCCGGAAAACAGTGAAACATACACACACAACCTTGCGTTGTTTATTGAAGAAATAAATGTTTTACAGGCTCAAATTCACAACCGGCTTGACAGGTACAGCGGGGAAGGATTCATGGTTTTTCATCCTGCGTGGGGATATTTTGCCGATGAGTTCAACCTTGTACAGGTTCCCATAGAAATTGCCGGTAGTGAGCCCTCTCCGGGAGAGATGGCACAGCTGGTCAGTTACGGCAGAAACTCATCTGTTAAAATTGTGTTTGTCTCTCCTCAGTTCAGTGAAGTGTCAGCAGAAACAATAGCAGAGGAAATGAATGCCAGCGTGGTGTTTATTGATCCCCTTGCACCGGACTGGTCAGAAAATCTTGTGTTTGTTGCACAGGAAATTGCCCGGGCCATGGAGAGGGAATGAAACTAATTGAGCTTAATGGAGTTACAGCTGGTTACAGCAGAGAGCATCCGGCAATAGAGAGCGTTGATCTGCTGGTGGAGCAGAACGATTTTGTTGCAATTATCGGTCCAAACGGTGGGGGCAAAACCACACTGCTCAAGGTTATTCTCGGTCTGCTTGTTCCCTTTTCAGGAACTGTGAAAGTTTTTGGTGAAGAGCCGGAGCAGTCGAGAAAGAGGATTGGTTATGTTCCGCAGATTATTCCAAACAGGTCATTTCCCGTTTCCGTTCTTGATGTGGTTTTGATGGGACGGATGTCTTCATCACGGATTTTCAGGAAGTACAGCAGTACAGACAGAGCTGTTGCTTCGGAAAAACTTGAGCAACTTGGTGTTCTGCAGCTGAAGGAAAAGAGAATGGATCAGCTTTCAGGAGGGCAGAAGCAGAGAGTTCTTATTGCAAGGGCACTTGCCGGTGAACCGGAGCTGATTCTTCTTGACGAGCCGGTGGCCAGTGTTGATTCGGAAACACAGCACAGCTTCTATAACCTTCTTTCAAAGCTTAACGGCAGGATGGCTGTGGTTCTGGTGACCCATGATGTAGGTGCAGTTTCCGCTCATGTTAAAAGCATTGCCTGCATCAACAGACGTCTCGTCAGCCACAGTGAGACCATTTCCGAGAAAGCCGTGGAAGAAACATTCGGATGCCCGTTCGAGCTTATCACACATGGTGTTCCTCACCGAGTTCTCAAAGCAGGAGGAGGTGGCAGCCATGATTGAGATGTTCAGCTATACCTTCATGCAGAATGCTTTTGTTCTTATCGTTCTGGCTTCAGTGAGCTGCGGTGTTGTAGGAAGCCTGATAACCGTCAACAGGATGTCTTCTTTTACCGGCAGTATTGCCCATGCATCATTCGGCGGGCTGGGTCTGGCTTACCTGCTGGGGGTTCATCCAATGCTGGGTGCCACTGTCTTTGCCGTTGGTTCAGCTCTTGGTATTGGTGCTCTTTCCGAGAGAAGTAGACTGGGGTCAGATACTGCAATGGCTGCACTGTGGGCTACAGGCATGGCTGCCGGTCTGGTGTTTATCAAGTTGTCCGGCACATACACATCCGATTTGATGAGCTGGCTGTTCGGCAGCCTTATGGCTGTTTCAAGAACAGACATCTATCTGACAGGTGTACTCGGTGTGCTGGTGACCGGTTCGGTATTTCTGCTTTACAAAGAGTTTCTGGGGATTTCATACGATCTTGAATTCACAAGAATACAGGGTGTTTCAGTGAAGTTTGTTAGAGGGCTGTTTCTTGTAATGGCTGCTCTTACAACTATTGTTCTGATGAAGGTGACTGGTTTGATCATGGTTATAGCCATGCTTACAATCCCGGCGGCGATTGCAGAGAAATTCAGCAGTTCTCTGTGGAAGATGATGATTCTGGCTTCCATTTTCAGCCTTGTGTTCAGTGTCGTCGGCCTGTTTGTGTCGTGGTGGCTTGATCTGCCGTCCGGTCCTGTAATTATCCTTGTCTCTTCAGTTGTGTTCTTTGCCGTTCAGACAGCAGGACGAAACAGCAGTTGATACCTTAAAGCATCCTTTACCTGCTCTGATGCTTTAGTTATCATCTGGCTGGTGGGAGGCCGATTTGAAACAGATGAAGGTTCTTGTTGTTGACGATGATATGGATTCGCTTGCCATAGCCAGCCTGCGTCTTAAAAAAGACGGCTACATCATAGAAACTGCTGGCAGTGGTGATGAATGTATGCACAAAGCCAGAGAAAAAAGACCTGACCTGATTCTTCTGGATGTTCAGATGCCTGGCAGAAGCGGGTTTGAGGTGTGCAAGGAATTGAAGTCCGATCAGAGGCTTTCGCATATCCCCGTTATATTTCTTTCGGCAGCTGATGATACCAGTGAGAAGGTGAAAGGTCTTGATCTGGGGGCTGTTGATTATGTAACAAAGCCGTTTGATGTTTTTGAACTGCGGGCAAGAGTTCGGGCTGCTCTTAGAACCAAGCGTCTGCAGGATCTTCTTTTAAAATACAGTGAAGTTGATTCCCTTACGGAAATCTACAACAGAAGAGTACTCATGAGCAGGCTTCACCAGGAGTGGGACAGAACTCTCCGGAGTGGCGGAGTTATTTCTTTTATCATGGTTGATATAGACAGATTCAAACTGGTTAACGATACCTACGGCCACCCTGTTGGTGACGAGGTTCTTGAAACAATCGCCTATATACTGAAAAGCTCCATAAGAAGCGGCGATATCGTGGGAAGATACGGCGGTGAGGAGTTCGGTATAGTGATGGTGAACTCCACCTCAGATGAGGCAGCTCTTGCAGCAGACAGGTATCGCAAAGTTATTCAGATGGCCATTTTCCAATCGAAAAAAGGTGAGTTCTCAGTTACTGCAAGTTTTGGTACCGCTGATTCCAGGAGAAGAGTAAGTGTCGCAGAACTCGTAACAGCATCTGATACCGCACTTTACAAAGCCAAGGAAACCGGTCGTAACATGGTGTGTAAAGCAGACTGACTTTCAACTGCGATGGAATACTATCCAGTTCACCTTTGTAACAACGCTGTAACCCTTTAACGCAAGGAGCAGCGATGAAAGCTATTACACTGGTACTTGTTCTTGCCGCAGCAGTTTCACTGGCATCGGATTCTTTTGAAACTGCAGTCAGCAATGTTGCCGCTATGGTGTGGAACAACAAGATTGTAAGTCTTGCTTCCAGATCAGGTCTGGATGTTGTTAATGTTACCTGGGAAGACACCGGCAGATACACCGGATCGTGCTGGGGGCCAAATATTTCAGATATGACAATACAGGTTCACCACGGAACCGGAGGTTCAGAGACCCTCACATGCATGCCGGTGATCAGGTTTCCAAATTTCCATGATCTCACAGCCGACATTGATCCGGAACACTTCTTTCTTCTTGCAGGCAACGAAAGTGGAAATGATCTGGAACCTGTGAGTCTTACCGATTATGTAGACAACATAAGAGACTATCTTCATGATGGAGACAGCTGGGGAGGTAGAGGTTCAAGCCTTCTTGCCGACAGAGACAGTGTAGTTCTTGTGAGCGCACAGGCGGTGTTTCTGCCAATAGAAGACAATGGAGAGGCAGTGTTCAATCCGGTGCTCTACAACTACCAGAGTTACGAGGGAAGTCCCGGAGTACTTGCAATTCTTGCAACCCGTGAGGGAACCAGCGCAACGATTATTGACAACAGCTCCGAGTACAATGCCGACTACTACTCCTGGGGGCAGAGACTGTACTTCAACGAAGATGGGGAGAGGGCAAGTCTTACCGGATCCAGGCTATCCGATTTTATGGAAGACAGGATAAATTCGTCTGAAGTGTCAGAGAACGGGATGGAAGCTGCAGGCGAAGAGGGAATGAACATGGTAATGCTTATTCAGATACCCCTCAGGCAGAAGGAAAGGCGTGACCTGTGGTTTGAGGGTGACGCGCTTGCCGGTTGCTGTGAGATGTGCGATGAACCTCAGAGCCGTACCTCAGGTTCCAATGTTGAGGCGGCAGTAATTGGCCACGGGGAACTCGAAGGACCTTTCAGAGAGATTGACGGGTTGCCCATTGTCCGTGACACACGGTTTCCCATCAGGGTAACGGTACAGTTCTACAAAGCCACATCCAACGGTGTAGCTACCGACAGGGATATACAGGAAATTGCTGAGCAGATAAACAGAGTTTACGATGATGCCAGCTACGTCGGTTCACTTGTGTGCCCGTCGGAGAAGATCGTAAGACCCACCGACTGGTATCGTGATCAGGTTGAAGTTTCATTGAGAAAGATTATTCTGCAGTACTGGCAGTAACACAGGTATATTCTGAAAGGTTCTGGCACAAGCTGGAGCCTTTCGTTATTGTGTGAGCTGTCAGGCGGGAGGATATGTATTGCAGACACTGGAAGCAGAGAATCAACAGCAGTGGAGATCCTGGCTTGAAAAGAACCACAGAACTGTTTCACATATATGGCTTGTGTTCTGGAGAAGACACACGGGAAAGCCGGGTGTTGATTACGACTCCTCCGTTGAAACTGCCATCTGTTTCGGCTGGGTAGACAGCCTTGTAAAGTCCATAGATAAAAACTGTTATGCAAGAAAGTTCACTCCCAGACAGGCAAAAAGCAACTGGTCAGCTCTGAACAGAGAGAGGGCTCTTGAAATGATGCGTTTGGGGCTGATGGCAGAATCTGGAATGGATATGGTAAAAACTGCCCGGGAGAATGGAATGTGGTACCTCCGTACTCCATCTGTCGAAATGCCGTTGGAGCTTGAGGAACTTCTGGATACAGATGAGGTTGCAGCTCTGTTCTTCGCAGAACTTGCCCCCTCATACAGAAAGCAGTATATGGCTTGGGTTGGTCAGGCAAAAAAGTTGGAAATAAGACTCAAGAGGGCAGAGGAAGCTGTTCGTCTTCTGTCGAATCATTCAGAACTGCCACTTAAATAAAGAGAGGTAATCCATGGGTATTCACCTGATTACAGGCGGTGCAGGTTTTATAGGCAGCAATATTGCGAGGGAGCTTCTCAAAAAGGGAAAATCAGTAAGAATACTCGATAACTTTTCCACAGGGCACAGATCCAACCTTGCGGACATAAAAGACGATGTCGAAGTAATTGAAGGCGATATCAGAAGTTACCATATCGTTAGTGAGGCCACAAAGAATGTTGAAGTGGTGTATCACCAGGGTGCTCTGCCATCTGTACCCAGATCCATCGCTGATCCACTTACAAGCAATGAGGTAAATGTAAGCGGAACACTGAATGTTCTCCACGCAGCTCTGGACCGGGGAGTGAGAAGGCTTACTTTTGCGTCATCATCATCGATCTACGGCAACGCCCCGGAGAGTGTTAAGAGTGAAGACCTTCATGTAAGACCTCTTTCTCCATATGCTGTGAGCAAGCTGGCCGGAGAGAAGTACTATCAGGTGTTCTATCAGATCTACGGTCTTGAAACTGTTGCGATCCGTTACTTCAATGTGTTTGGTCCATGGCAGGACCCGGACAGCCCATACTCAGCTGTAATTCCTCTGTTTATCAAAGCGTATTCGGAAGGACAGCCGCCAGTGATCAACGGCGACGGAGAACAGAGCCGGGATTTTACATTTATCGCCAATGTGGTGCACGGCAATCTGCTTGCTGCAGATGCTCCTGATGCTCCCGGCAAAATGTTCAACATTGCCTGCAACGGTTCCATTACAGTAAACCATCTCGCAGAGGAGATAGGCCGGCTTACAGGACGACCCGACCTGAAACCTGTACACGGACCCAGTAGATCAGGTGATGTAAAACACTCTATGGCTTCAATACAGAAGGCAAAGAAATACCTTGGTTACGAACCCATTGTTTCCTTTGAAGACGGGCTCAGGCAGACTGTGGAATTCTATATGGAACACGGTTTCTAGAAAAAGAACCGCACTCCGATTCCTGCGTCCACATCGAAATCAGTATCAGGTATAACTGCAAGACTTGCTGCAACTTCCAGGAACAGATCGATGTTCTGGTTTTCGAACAGGTACTCTATGCCTAATGGAAGTCTTCCTCCTGCGAAAACATCATCCCCGAATGCAACCCATCC
>JAGGYZ010000332.1 GCA_021162285.1 Candidatus Fermentibacteraceae bacterium | reverse complement strand
CCCATCTGAGCAATAACCTCAAGCAGGTCCAGCAGAAAGTTTTCGGACTGGGAGTCAAGTTCAAGACCGTACCCGACCTGCTTACATATAAACCACGAATTTATGTACTTTTCGTTTAGAAAGGCATAAGAGGCAGCTGAAGCTGAAACATCTACAATGTCCGTGTCAAAAACACTTTCCCGAATAGGGGTATCGTTTCCGAATTTGAAATCAGGAGCGATCTGCAGCAATCCCGCTACAGATGCCACTGATTGAAGAAGATCTCCGGTACCGCCTCTAACCTCCTGAAGCATGACTCTTGCTGCAAGAGCGTCAAGGGTAATCTGGCTCTGCTTATTCGGTGTATTTAATGTAGCATAGTTGTAAATGATGTTCTGGTTTACCATTATCCACGTGTAGTAGTCAATCCCCTGTTCAATATCAAGTTTTAGAAGTGGAACTGTGAGGTAGACTGAACCTGCAACTGTACTGTCTCCGCTGTAGAAAGCTCCGCTCTGAATGTTGAACAGATCTACACAGGCAACAGAGTTGTCATGAACAGGGGTAAACTTAAATTGCAGATCAGTACTCAACTGGTTATTGACCAGGTAATTATAAATTTGGTTTCCCACCCAGACCTCTCCGGAATCCGCTGTCAACGGCAGCCAGATATCCAGTGAATCCTGTGGAAGATCAGAGTCAATACACTGGAAAACAGTCCACATTGTATCCTGGACCTGGGCTTCATCCTGATACTGCATTACCACAGAACTTCCGCAATCCTTCTGAATAGCTGACTGGAAGAATGCATCCCCCTGACTCCAGTAATCTTCAAGATAAAGACAGGCAACTCCCGCACCGAGGAATCCCTCTGCACGGGAAAGATCCACGGCTATTGCCTGCTGGAAATAATCAAGTGCATTCAGATGTTCACCCTGTGAGACCGCCTGCCAGCCCAGTTCAAGAAAACCGTCATAACCCTCCGGTTCCGGAAGATCAGATGGATTCCGCATACAGGCAAAACCAAAGAGAGTAAACAGGATCAGAGAAGAGAACAGTATTGTTTTTCTCATTGCATTCCTCCTCCTCCCACTCCAACACGGACAAGCTTCAGTGTTTCGGAATATCCCAATGTCTCAAGCCTTGCAAAATACACTCCCGAAGGGATTGAACTACCGGAATTGTCTCTGCCGTTCCACGAAACCGTATGCAGACCTACGGGTAACTCATGATCAACAATAGTTTTCAGAAGCCTTCCTGTGATGTCATATACATTGAGAGATACCACTGAAACCTCTGGTATTGAAAACCGGAAAGAAACCTGAGACAAAAAGGGATTGGGAAAACTGCCCTGCAAAACAGGACCTGATGAAATAGCAGGAGAAAACAATCCGGGGCTCTGCCCCAGAACATGAACTCCATCATGTGCTACAGACGCATACATTCTTCCTTCAATGAAATAGCTTTCCAGTTCCTGCCACTGCTCTCCGTCAAACCGGAATATCGCTCCCTCACACGATTCAGCGGGAAAAGAAAGAACTCCCACACCTGGATACACGCTAACAGGCCCTTCAATAATTCCAGTAAGAATTGCCCCGGTTGAACTCAGGGAAATGTCACAGCCGACAGGGATACTCAGTGCATTTGCTTCGATCAGACTCGCCTGAGCTTGTGCAGGAAGTGTGCCTCCGGCAATCTCAAGTTCAGCTGTCTGAATGTCAAGAACAAGTTCGTCTGCTCCACAATAACCAACAGCAAACTGAAGTGAATCGCTGCAACCCAGTCCAAGGCTGTCATATCCGCTGCACACAAGTCGGTAGTTCCCGGCGGACCAGGAGTATGCCCTCCCTGTCCACAGAGTACCTGTTAACGGAGTCATCTCAAGTATCGCTGTGCTGTCCGGTGAGCCATCCGGTGCAAGGCTGGAGATCTCAAGCCTGGGGCCAACCCAGTCATAGCCGTACGGAATCTGAGTATCATCACGGAACAGAGAGGTATAGACCTGAAGAAAATGCTGATTCATCTGGTTCTGGTGCGCAGAAAGAAAAAGACTCTTCGATGCAGTGTCCTGGCTGAGGGAGTACCGTATCATTGCGGTACCTCCAGGGTTGTTGTTGGTAAGAACCAGGCATGTTCTGCTGCCGTCAAGTTCAAATGTCCCGTTGAAAATATCGTCGAATTCCAGAGAATCGACGGATTGAAGTGTAGAGTCGTCCGCAAACACAACACGATGAACGATCCAGCGTCCGTTTATGTTCGATCCGGAACCGTTGTTCTGGTTGTACATTCCATCAAAATACACCTTTGTGTTACCACCGGAAGCATAATCACCCTCAAAACTGGCATACTGGGCGGCAAAGGTCTGGGCGCTTACTCCGTAGGTATGAGGTGCTATCCAGGTTGGGATAGGATAAGTATTAAACTCTCCGATAAATGAAGCCGGTTCATCTATCATGGTGAAAGTATATCCGACCTCATCAAGAAATGAATAACGGTAAATTCCACCGGCAAAGCTGCCTGCCACGTGAGCTACAATGTTTGTAATCAGCCAGTCTTCGTACAGAGGATACAAATTGGTTTCAATTGCCACACTGTCAGGAACGGATGGATCAATTGCTGAAGCTATGCTCAACATACCTGTTCCGGAAGACTGCACTATCGCTGTGAGAACACCTGGCCCTGCCCTCTGCTCAAGATACTTGAACCACAGGAATTCTCCACCCTGATTTGCTCCAAAATCCTGACCTGTCTGACCGGAACGCCAGGAGGTAAGTTCTATTCCTCCTCCTCTGGCAAAGGCACCAAGGTAAGACTCAATTCCTACATTACCACTGAATGTAGAGGTCACTCCATAACAGCAGAACTGGGCAACCACCCCCAGCCCGCGAACCACCCACTTTTCCTCCAGTCGGTTGTGTGCAGTTCGAAGAAACTGCCCCAGCCCGGTTGCAACAGACCACGTGTGTATTGACCGTCGCACAGCCTCCCACACAGCTCCCGGCATATTCTTGTAGGCTCCCAGATTAATATAAAAAACGTCGTGGTTGTTACCTGTATTTTCGTTACCGTCAAAATCTTCAGGCCATGTGTAGACATTGTTTCCCAGCCTGACAATGCCCGAATTCGGGACCGGATAATAATCTGGTACATCTGCCAGCACTATCCACAGCCTGTCGTCATCATTCTGTGTTTGCGGCACCGGCCCGAACACAGATGTTACTGTGGCAAACACGTTCACCCCTGCACCTTCAAACTGTGCAGCAATGCTGTCTACTTCCGCCTGTGTTACCAGACTGTCCCAGATGATCTGAAACTCATCATCAGGGTCGGAAAGATCAAAGAATGTGGTGTCCTGAACAAGAAAATACGCATGGGGAGTAACAGCCCTGCATGTAAACTGACGGGTTTGCGGTTCGTCTGGAAAGTACGAAATATCGGGTACAAGAAGATCAACAGTCTCCCCTGCATCCATGGCGGAAGCAGACTCTATACCAGGGGTAAACATAAGGAGCAAAGCATACCAGATAATATGGAAGTACCTTACAGAAGACATCACAGCCCCATCCTTCCTGCATTGATAGAGAAGAAGAACAGATGGAATATTGTCTATCGCGCCGCACAGTCAACCGGCAGCTGAATACCACTTTCACTTGCTTTTGTCCGTTTTCGCAGCAATACTTTTATTTGAGAACTGCAAAACTGAATTATTTCAGGGTGTCAAACTTCGTAACCTAAAATAAATGTCAACCTTATTTTAGGATTATGGTATTTCCTATAATAGTTGGAGCACCCGATGAATGTACTTAACTCACAATTCGCAGGTACTTCTGTTATTGATCCGAGACCTTCCTGCGAGAGACTGTGAAGACAATCGTCAAAGAAATTTATGTACAGTATATTTTCACGAGGTATTCCGCTGTCCAGCAATTTTTTAACGATCTGAAACAGGTATGTTGACTTTCCACAACGGCGTACCCCGATGCAACGGCAGCCTCGCCAGGGACGGTTGAGATTTTAAGATGCCTGGGCACTCCTGTTTCAAGTTCAACTTCCTGAAAATCCAGAATGATTTCCCTCAGTGTTTCGATCATATCGCTCCATACCGAACAGAATTATTACCAGTTAACACATTTACTGGTAATAATTACAGCCAGTTTGCGAGATATCTGTCAAGGGATATTACCGGCTAATACATCGATTCATCAGCAGCTCCGGGATTTCTGCCCAGCTTTCGATGAATGTAATTCAACTTGTCTAACGGAATCGGGTGATACTGGAAAAAGTGTGCCGTATGTGTACTCACGCCTGAAATACCTTTGGATCTTCAGCTTGTTTTCAATGCATGGGGAATCTACCGAAGGAAACCAGGACGAAAATTGTTCGTATAGTTCCAGAAGCTGTTGAATGATTACCACCTGCTGGTACCTGACAGAATTGACAGAACAGAAAATATTGTGCTCAACAGCTGCCCTGTGTAAAGGTATGAGATATCAGCTTAACTGAGTGTCCACTCTGCTGTGGCAGGATCATGTTAACTTGAACTCTTCGCATGTTCTTCTGGTTACACACACCGTTCCGGAAAGAATCAGGAAAAGGTACTCTCCTGGACCATCTTCTGGAACAATCATATTGTGCTGAAAAGATAACGATGTTCCGCTCTTTTCCATGAATAGTTCAAGATCTCCGGTTCCAGAGATTGAAAGCGCTGATCATATCTGATTATTCTGCATTTCTGCTTCAGCTTTGCTTTCATCAGAAACTGAATTACCGAGTTATCTCTACACGGCTGACTAGAATAATCGCTCCCATTTGGTTATGGCTGCACCCACACAGGCTCCGATTCCTCCACCTCCGACAGCACCGACAACACCAAAAATAGGAGCCAGGAGAAAACTGGAATCACTCACCTCACCTGTCGAATTCAAGTATAGAATTGCCAGAACGGCGTAACCGGTAACAGCGGACCATCCGATTATAGCTCCTGTTTTTATGCCGGACATTACAGATCGCTGTCTGACCCAGAGGGAATCTATCTCATTGGCTGCAATTCCGATTTCGGTTTCATTGTACCATATGTACAAATTGTCTTCTGTCACCTCTTGAAGCACGCCTTCATTTAGATTATCGGATCCGTTAGCAGAATACTGTATTGTATTGCCGGGGTGAAGCGACAAAATCACAGATTGTTTTTCCTCAGGTGTTGATGGCAACTGAACAAGAGTATTGCTGCCGCAGGAGACCAGCAGAAGAATAATCAGTGACAGGGATACCGGGCGCAGATAAACCTTTTCTGTTACCATGATAAACCAAGCCCTGCAGTTATTGTGAAAAATCCTGGAGACGGCTCAGACAAATTCTGAATGTTGTCATGCCACTTACCCTCAAGGCAATAAAAGTAATTTGATTCGGCAGGGTAGTATCGCAGTCCCCCTCCACTGCTGTACCCCAGAAAATTCTGGTTCCACGAGTAGTATCCACAACCAATTTCCATGAAATATCTCCATCTGGTACCCTGAGATATGTAGCGCCCAATGGCCCCTGCATGAATGATGCCCTTTTTCAGAGAATAATCTTCCAACCCGGGGTACTGTTCCTGTTCAATGTTGTAGACTCCACCATCAAGCCCGATTTCCAGTGACTTTGAGAGATGTACTACAAGATTGGTTCTTACAGCGATAGAACCGGATACAGGATTGCTTCCAGTTCTGTTGCCATACCCTCCGGAAAGTGTAAAGGTGCTCATTCTGTCCGGAGAAACTCGAGGATTGATACCGGTGAGGATAAGAATCGATAGCATAACCCCTATCATACACTGTCCTTTCAATTGTAAAGACATCCACAGTCTAAGTATATTAGTATTTTACGCTTGTTTCAGCATGAAGTCAAGGTTCCATGTTCTCAGACCGCTTAAAATACCTGTCATGGGCTACCCCATATTCCACCTCCTTTGGCACCAGGAAATTTGGCCTATGAGCCAATGTGGGACTTGAAGTCCCTTAACCCCGGTGGTGATCCTGCAATACCTGTATGGCTGAAGACACCAATGGCGATTATTGCAGACTATCCGTCTGTGGTAACTTGTCCGAACAGTTTCACGATTACCGTTGAAACACAAGGCGGAGTCGGAATCGCCGGTGTTCGGCCCACGGTTGATTTACCGTTGGATCTTCAGCTTGTCTGCAATGCATCGGGACGACTCCCTAAGGATACGCGTTCCCAGATTGTCCAGCTTGTATTAAAGGTGTTGGAGTGATTCCTGCTATTGACTCAATGACAGAATTGACAGAATCGACTTCGAAGTGCGGTAAAGTGTTAAACCCAGAAATTGGACTACAATGCATGCTGATTACTGGATAAATCATTCCTCGCAATCTGTTTTCTGCTCTCTGTCTCAATTAGACAGTGTGGTTATGTAATCATTAAGTCTCGTCAAAGCCCAATGCGATTCTTCCATAGTGTAGTCCTTCCCATACTTCTCCTGAATTATCTTACGAAACCCCTCGGCAAATTTCTTCTGCTGCTCATTTATCATCGAAGTGAGTTCCTCCATAATAGTTTCGGTTCAACTGGATGCATCAGAGTTCAAGTTACCATGGCCACTGTATACACCTCTGATCTTATCCTTCCCGTGGACTCGTATTATCAGACCTTTTCCGGCTCTTCCCCGGTGTTCCGTTTCCGGGAGAACCTTTTCCGCCGGCATATGCCGAGTAACGGAAGAGAACCAGGTTGATTATTGCATACATGTAACTTCCCTATTTGAGCACAGACTCCCGACTAGTAAAAAGCGTGGCCGGATATGGCCGGATATGGCCGGATTCCGGCCAGTCCAAGCGGATATCGGCGCAACTAACTACCATGTTGAGTTTTATCAATTAGGTTGGCAATAGCTCTGAAAGAAAGTAAGCGCCATCTTAGACCTACAAAATAGTGCGTCCGGATTTGGCCGGATTTGGCCGGCTATGCATCACCGTGCTCCTCCCTGTGAACGAAGGTACAAAGTGGCACGCCCCTTACCAAGGCGTTCAATGATCCCACGATCTTCCAGCTCGGCCAAGTCGCGCCTTGCCTGCCGCTGACTGACACCGGCGGCCGTGGCGTAGTCGGCCGTCTTGAATTCCTCCCCACGCTTGAGCGATTTCACGAACTCAGCCTGTCGTCCGGTCAGGACCTCTTCTGCGGCGGGTTCGGGGGCACGAAAGAGAGTCACAGAGACAATTCCCCCTTCCACTTGCCATGAGGGAGTCATAGCACCGAGTTGCTTGCATTCTGATATCATCCTTTGCGTACCCACGCCTAATTGGTCCATAAGTTTACGCAGGAAAAAGACACGTGCAATATCGGGGTTAAAGGGAATCGACTTGTGTTCTTCTCGGAGATTCTTAGGTGTCCAGCCCTCAGGTAATTTGCCGGGATTGCTGATGATAAGATGATCTGGATATATCTCAACCCGGATGCATCCACCTATAGAGTCGTAGGAGCGGTGAGTAATTGCATTCACGAGTGATTCTCGTAATGCATAAATAGCATAGGCAGGTTTGTCTTCACGCTCCAACTGATCCTTTTTGAAGCGTGAAGAGAAACCAGTGCGTTGCTGAATAATAGAAACGGCTTCATACAGTGTGCGAATGGCTGGTCCATCCAAAACAACGTCGTTGGCTAGAGATCCAGCCTTTTCACTGGTGTAGGAAACGATTCGAAGATAGACATTCGGTGACCATCTTCGCGTTTGAGAAGCGAACAAAACAAGAGCGGCGTTCGTAAGAAGACCACTACGGCGCAGGTAGAGATGTTCAAGCAGCATCTCGTTATCTAAAGGTATATCGCTACCGAAGCGGCCTGCTGCTGCAATTTCCTTTCGGGTTTTCGACAGTTCCTCAATATCACAGTCCTCGATGCTAAAACCAGGCAATGATCCCCGTTCCCACCGTTCAAGATCCATAGCACTCTGCTCCACAAGATCAACAGTAGACTCTCCACCCGCTCTCATAATGGAACAACCTATTCGCACCCAGATTTTCCGATTCACTGAATAGGGTTTGTCGGAACCAGGAGGGACGCGAACAACAATAACTGAGACCTGCTTTACCTCTTGCACCGAAACAGAGACAAAGGGCCGTGGGTTGATGTCTGACATGAGACGAGAAGTCAGATCTTCGACCTTTTTTTCAGCATTGTCAATGCCCGTCGGCTTACCCTTATCATCCACTCCCCACAGCAAGAAACCGCCTTGCTGGTTGAGGAATCCACAGACTGCACGTAGAAGTGAGTCCAACGGGCTCCGAGAGCCTTTAAACTCAATGATTTCTGACTCGCCTTTCTTGATAAGCTCAAGTACATGTGATTTCATAATTGACCACCGTTGATGTTTCTGCGGATGGCCTGGGTGTCCTTCAATCGTGGAAGATATTTCTCTGCAAGTTCCCGGTATCGGCGGAACTGGGCTGTAGTAAACAACCTTGCATCGTCATCAGGTCCATAGGTCTGCACCCAGTTCGAACGTCGATGCTTGATTTCGGCTGTGTCAAGGTCCATCGCTTTTTCGAAGATGTCTAAAATCCTTAGGTCCTCGAGTATTGGGGTCTTTTCAAACTGTATCTCGGGCTTCAGTCGAAACGAAGAGATAGCATTGGGGTCTCGATACGGATTGAGGAGCTGCCTGGCTATTGCGACATTCTCGTGGACCAGAAACCAGCGTGGTTTATTCAGCTTAATGGCATGGAGAACCTCGCGGTGCGTGATAGAAAGCGCGTCCTTCTCTTCCCTGCCAGATCCATAACGTGGGAGAATTATCCCAAGGAAGAGGTGGCAATCCCGCACGGCTTCAAGGCAGCTTGACATTGCGGAGATGCCGGGGTCTACCGGAACAGTTCCTTTGTGAGACATTAGGACCTCATATCCGAATTCAGTAAGAAGAGCATAAACACTCTCCAATAGGTCCTCGTAACCGAAAACGACTGAAGACACGAGAATTTTAAGTTTCGTCTCTTTGCTCATGAGAACGCCTTCCTTAGCAACCTGCCCAGCCAATAGGAAATTGGATTTCGCACTCTCCTTGATCGACTCCGGAACGAAGCCCCGGAGTGCATTCTCCATCCCGATCCGGCACTGTTTCCTAATATACGGCCAATGAAACACCCGAGCGACCCTTGCGGGAAGCACCCTCTCGAGGATGCACCTCTACCGTGAGTCCAACCGGCTTTCACCTAACCTCTATCTCCGTACATCGTCACTCAGTTGTACACAACTGGGCGGTTGTGTACATATCTGGTCGGATGTGTGCACAAGGGTGAAATTGGTGAAGATGAGCATTACCCTAACTCGTGCATTAGTAATAACTTAGATGCTGTTGAAGAGTGGTGGAAGCGGCGGGATTCGAAGCTGTTGGATGCCAACAATATACAATCGACAGAACCAATGCAGTTCCACAGCAGAAACCAAACAATCCTGCTCAGTTCCATGCAATCCGGGAGATCAGCAAATAGACTCCGATTCCACAAATGGTACAGTTTCACCACAGAACCGTGACAATTCCTGGCAGAAAAAGTGTGCTATATGCGTGCACCTCCAGACAATGCCTCTGGATCTGCAACTTCTCATCAAGACTTGGGAAAAGCTACCAAGTGAGCTGAGACTTCAGATGGTCATGGAAGTCCTGGACTCCCTAAACATGATCAGATCCTAATGCATCTCCTGGAAACTGATGCTGTCTCCGTTCGCAGTACAAGAGTGTAGCATCCGGTGGGGTAATCCACCACATCCCAAACCACAGAGTGATCTCCAGCGGAAAGAATCCCTTCCAGGATAGTATCCATCTCCCTGCCGTGAATGTCATAGACGGTCAGCGAACTGCTGGCGGATACCGGTAAGAAGAAATGAACCTCCGAAGCTACTGAAACAGGATTCTCCGATATCTCCAGGAACAAAGAACCATTTGCTGATTCAGTACTGGAGTCTCCAATTCCGGTTTGGATGGTCTTGTTGAGGAATACCTCAATCCGGAAGGGATCGGGGGAATGATGTGATGCAGTCACATAGTCAATATCGCCGTCCAGATCGAGATCAATCACACCCGCTGTCTGACAATAGGATAAGTAGTAGTTGAAGTAATCAAACTGCAGATTGCCGGTTCCATCTCCAAGCATTAGTAGATTCCCACCACCACCGGTAAAAAAGGCATCATTGAAACCATCAAGATCATAGTCATCAATGCTTGCCTGATAGTGTGCAATGCCTAAATCAATCCACCACCCAAACACTGCAAACCCTCCGGTTCCATCACCAAGGAAAGAGTACACGGAATAGTCTCCATATGAAGCTCCAGGCATGGTGGCAATATCTGGAAGGTCATCGGAGTCAAGAAATCCGATGCCGAGAGAACCATGATCTTCATTGGCAAATCCCTCGTAATAACCATTGCTAGTAAATGATCCATCCCCATCGTTAAGAAGGACACAAAGTCTCCCCCAGCAAATCAGAACGATATCCACATCACTGTCATTATCGACATCGCCGCAATTTATTCCATATATAGGCTCATCCTCAGCTGTGAAGATAAGCTCGGATGTGAAACTGCCGGTACCGTCACCGAACATGGCGTAGACATACTCAGATGTCCGTATTGATACAAGATCTAAACATGGATCATTGTTAATGTAGTCGACACAAAAGACGGCAAAGTCCTTTTCTCCCCATGGACCAGGGGACTTAACTGGACTCCCGAACAGACCTGTCCCATCGTTGAAGTAAACCGCTATTGAATCTGTTGGATTAATAAGAGTCCTCAGGACAAGATCTATATCACAGTCGTTGTCTATATCTGCCAGTTCAATCCAGTCTGGGCTGGTTGAAGCATACTCCTCTCCCAATGTGAAAGTACCGTCCCCTATTCCGTAGAACACGGTGAAGTTGTCCAGCCAAGTATTCCCCACGACCAGGTCAGGGAAAGCATCTTCATCAATACAGGCTGCTGCTATGCGCAAAGGGATGTGTAAACCTGTTACTGGATATGTCCAATCCGGCTCCATGCTAAATACTTCGGAAGCCCGGACAGCGCCGGCAATGAGCAATGTCATTGCCGGCAGCAGAAGGGTAGTTCTCATCAGTCTATCACCAAGACCTTTCTCCTGAGAACGAGGTCTTCGCCGTCTTTCAGAAGTATAACATAGCAGCCGAAGGGGAGTGACCCGTCTCCGTTCGTAAGATTCAACGAGCAACCTTCGCCTGAACTAATCTCTGCTCTGCACGAGCTTACCAGTCTGCCATCGATGGAGAACAACATCGCTTCTGCATCCTCATGAGAAAGAGCCCCTGCAGGAATACTTATCCTGATGCAATCGGATGCTGATTGGATGGAGATCTCCTCTATCGGAAAGATGCCAGCGCTGGCTATGGTAAGGGTGTTGTTCGATTCGTCAGCCTCCTGATACTCTCCGAAAGGATCCACAGCAACAGTTACCTCGCCATTCAGATCATCTTCCGAAAGACTCAATGCAACTGATGAACGTCCATCGACCAGAGGAATGCGCTTCATGCTTATAAGTCGGCTTCCGCTGAACACCACCACAGATACGTACTCCTCCGAGCTCACGTGGAAGCTGCTGCTGTTGCTGGTTTGAATCCTTGCCAAGGTAGTGCCTGGTTCAACTGTCACAGGTGCATTCATGTTCGGTTCGGGAACAGGGGCTCTTTCGGCACTGCAGTCTGTATGGCCGCTTCCGGTGATCGCTACATCTACTGTAACTGCCCTGTTGCCCAGGGAAAGAACAGAGGCGGTTTCCGATGAAACATCCACGATCTGTAAGTCCAGCGAAGTGTCGAGTCCACCCCTGGCCGTGAAATTGAAGTATCCCGTTCTCTGAAGGTCATGCTGAAGCATTGGCCAGTCCGCTGACGACGGGCTAAGGTTCATGTCTAGCGCGTACAGCACACCGGAGTCGTCCCCAAAGATCACTTCAAGGTCTGAGTCCTGGTCTAGGTTTCCGACTACGGGACAAGACGTCATCCTGTCCATCGACCAGTAAGAGGAACCTGGGATTACTTCTGGAGAGCCACTCTCAAAGATGGATCCGTGAGATACGGTTGAAAGACTCCCAAACACAGCGAGGCCATCCCCTTCTTCCCCTGCAATTACAACAGGAGACATCGCATAGTCTTCACCATTCCTATAGTAAGGAATTTCTGTCTGCCTAGTGACTGTTCCACCAGCAAGTGTGAGATACTCAGCAATGCCATATGCAGGATACGTTTTTGGCATCCAGACATTTGCGATATCCAGATCATTATCACCATCGATATCTCCAATTGCAGGCCCACCGAAAACTCCCCACGGATCCCAAGACTCATTGACACTTGTCTGCCAAAAGCCACTGCCTCCATTACTCGCATTCAAACAGGCCGTTGAGTAGTATCCTGATGATACATTTGGTGTTGCTGTATTGTGCCTTCCCACTACGATCAGCTTCGTTGTTGAACCCTCCCTGACTGCGGCTATAAGGGATTGCCCAAGATTCCAGTTCATTGTAGTGCCGGAGTAAGATGCCGGGAATTCAGAACCGACATTCCAGGTTGCATTCTGACCTGTTCCCGGTTCAACCCAGTACAGGATTTCGGTGCCCTTTGAAACGACTAGCTCAGGATAGTTGTCCGAATCAGTGTCTCCGATGTAAACTGGTGGAGCGAAATCCCATTCCGCTTCAGAAAAGGTTTTGGGGAAGCCGTTCATCTGCCCCCACTGGCTGTTCGCATACTCCCATACATACAGCCAAGAATACTGCGATCCATCATAAGGACCGTTAAATGTTCTCAGTGCGATCTCAAGGTCACCGGAATTGTTGGCATTGAAAAGTACCGGAACACTCAAGTTCTCATGGATCCGCTGATCACCGCCTGTTGAGGCATTTAGTTCTGCTCCAGTCCAGTTTGTCCCACTCCAAGTGAGGACAACAACAACTGCCTTTTTTCCTGTCTGCCCCATATCGTAGTCCCATCCAGAAACAACGATCTCATCCCTTCCACCAGCATGCACATCACCGATTGCCACTCCGGAAAAGAGATAAGGAGAATCATAGATTCGCGTTGCAGTACCATCGCCTTCTATGATGTAAACGCTGCCAGCCGATGTGGCGGCAATAACTTCATTGATGTTATCACTATCGATGTCACAGATCGCAGGACCGGTTCCTGTGCTTCCGTCAAGATACACCGGCCAGCCTGCAACTTCGCCACAAGTCGTGGATGTGCTGATGCTGGCAATGGAGCTTTCCTGACCCTCATCACCAATTACCGAAACTCCAACGGAATACTCAGTACCGCTGACAAGGTCATCGATCAGACCGTGACGAAGTGCCCCGTCAAGAGGAAAGGTGTTCACCCTTGTCCAGTTAACAGCGCCTGAAGCTCTTTTCCACAGGTACCAGCCGGATTCTATAGCTGTTGTGGATCCCCATTCGTATGAGATCATATCATCAGTCAGACTCAGGATGCTCAAAGAGCTGTTGTCCGGAGGTTCTACCGTACCCTGCTGAAGAACTTCGTAGGCATTCGCAGTGATCGTTTCAGAACCCCATCTGTGAGATATCTCAAGATCAAAGGTCGCTTCCGCAGTAATTGGATTCCAGCAGCCGGAAGGGTTCCTCAGGGTTGCTCTGATACCATCTTCGACCTCTTCCCCGGAGCCGTTGGCCAAGTCCCCGAACGATTCGCTTAGGTCGCCAGTGAATGTTACTCCACCCTCTGCATTGGTGAAAGTGACTTCAACGTCCTCAAGGTTACCGAGACCTGCATTCGTCAGGAACATGTTGTCTATGTTTATGATCAGCGGGTCTCCCTGGGCTATTGTCATCGTCCGAACCGGAAGATCCGTCTCCCCAACAAGCACTCTGAAGTCCGCAGGATAACTGATGCTGCCCTGATCATACGAGAAGGCAACCTGAAGGATCACAGGATCACTGCCGGGTTCTACATCATCTGCGATCTGAAGAGCAAAGGCATTGGTGTACGTAGTAACACCGGTAGGTACCGTAAGAAGGGATTCGGTCATGTCGATCTGATTCGCTATCTGGTCAGTACCGGATACAATGCTTAAGACAGCTGTTGCAGTTGTCGCTGGATTCTGACCAGTATTGTCAACGACCAGATCAAGCATGATCGTTTCCCCTGGATTGACTTCCTCATCGTCATTGCCGAAGGAACCAAAGGCATTATCATCATCAACATCAAGAGCACTCAGCGTAAGGACTGCGTCTGTGCTCTGTTCCACCTCGATTGAAGCGGTTGCTGGCAAATAGTTCGCAATGTCGATGCCGGCTTTCCTCTTTATGACTGTTACAGTTATCTCGCCGGGAGTCGCGGCATGGATGCCGTAAAATGTTACGTATCCACTCTGGTCAGTTGTACCAATGGCAAATAGCTCGTTTTCCTTGTAAAGGCAGACCTTAGTCCTTGGAAGACCAAAGCCTAGTGACTTCACTTGAATAGTCACGCTGAAAGCACCCGCAGTTACCTCTAAAGGCGCAATCACAGTAGGCCGAAGGGGATTTCCCCTCCATACGAACATGGATGGATCCCCAAGGAGGTTCATGAACCTTTCGTTGCCTTGACTGGTTATACTGTTCATCATGTGTCTGTAACAGTCGCCGAGATGCATGTATGGTCCAATTCTTATGAAAGATGTACCACCTACTTGATATGGCTCATATTCATAAAGTGCATTGGCAAGCTCATTGAAGAAGAAGGTTGGATCATCCCATCCACCGCTCCTGGCAAAACCCATTCCGGCAATAAGACCAGCCTCGTCAGAGTAAAAAAGACCTCTTTCGAGAATGCACTCGGTTCCCTCAAAATGACCGGGCCAGCAGCCGCAGGAGATTAGTATTCCTGGCATTCCGGTATTATCAAGGTCTTGCATATCACCCTCAGTCAAATACTGCCTGAGGGAAACAGCAGATTGAGTACCCAGTTGGTGTGTTCCTGAATGCGCAATGTGGAAGATGATGTTCTGACCCTCATTTATCGCATTGATAGCCGATATTCTTGTAAGTTCCTCTCCGCTCCAAGTTGATCCAGTAGCAGGCCAGTAAAGCTCTGTTATCTCATTCAGATATTGTCCTGGACCTGAACTCCCAGGCGCAACCCCGGCTGATATGAGTGCCTGGTTCAAAGCTTCGCATCTCCAGGCCCCAGCTCCATCGCCAGCTGATCCTGAGGAGTCTCCAATGAGCAACGCGGATCTTCCGAATCCCGCTGGTAATGATGATGGATTCTCGTAGACAAGAAGCTTATCGATGAACAACTCAACCATCTCAGGATTGTCAGCTGGCACTCTTCCAATGCTAACTTCAAGCTGGATAGCCAAGGATTGCTGATACCAGTATCCCCCTACGTTCTGCCACGCATCACTTTCATCAACATCTGCGTAATAGGAATCACAGGGATAATTGACTTTCGAACCATAGTCGTTCGCCTTGCATACTCTCGACGGAACTAGTTCATGATCTCCACCGAGAAGAACCACACCAGTTCCCCAGAACTCGTAAGCGTCTGCAAGGAAGCTCTTCATCTTTTCCTGGGTATCACAGCCGTTGTACTCGGACTCGATCCATTCCACTGTTCGCACAACCGTGATGATGCCCTGTCTGGTCCTTATGTCGGCAAGTTCCTGCCAAGCATCTTCAAGCGACTCGGTAGTGATGATTACGAAGTCGACACCATCACCGTTGGGTGAGGGGGTTTCAGTGATCGCAAGGGGACCTGTCTGGTTATCGAGATCCCTGCGTGCCGTGTTCAATGCATCCCAGGCATAGTCCTCAGGGTTCTGAACTGAAGCGAGAATGCCCTGGATTCTGTTCGTATAGCTCCAGTCTGTTTCCGATACTGGTACGACCACCTCAAACTGAGCTGTTCCGTATTGTATTGAAAGTGTTAGCTCAGTCAGTGCCAGAAGCATGCTGTCGGCAGGGATGTACCTCACTGGTGTGGTAGATATTGTAGCTACACCCACACCCATCATTCCGCTCTGCGCAAGAACCTCAACGGGGGATTCAGGCCAGTGGCTTTCTGAAAGATAAACATCTGGATTCGGAGGAGTGAATGTTGTATCCTCCATGCTTCCGCTCTGAACTGGATAAAGGTAGAAGGAGCCTGGAATTGTATCCCATTCCATGGACACTATTTCTACTTCATCAATCTGCTGATCAGTTGGAAGCAGGTAGTTAAGGGCTCTGGATGGAATAAGGGGATCTCCGGGAACAGCATTTGCCGTGTAATCCTGATATCCATTAACGGTGATTAGATCATACACTACATCATCCACAACAAGTTGTGTCGTTTCAACATCCGAACAGCTGATGCAAGGATCGATATTAATTCCTGCCTGTGCCTTGACAGGAAGACAAACCAGAATCAGCAACTGAGTTATCACAACAAATCTTCTTTTCCAGTTCATGTCATGCATTCCTTTTCCCATAGTGTAATCAGTGATAATGCTTTGGTTGAAACTTACCTTATTACATGAACTAATATGATTATTGCTGCTTTTTCTTATGTCAACACCCTACAAATGCCTAGTTTACTAACATTCATCTTTCCAGATGCCACTAATTTACGAATGCATACCCTTGATTTGCACTTCATGCATTTCGTGAAACCAGCATCTGATCTTAAGAGTTTTTCAGGATGGAATGCACACTGTACACCCAGTTCATGTTTGATAAGGCGGCGGGAAACGTGCAACGCCTTGTCCTTGGGCGACAGCAATGGCCGCAACTGCATGGTTGACTAGATGTTACAGGCTTGATGATGGTGGAGGCGGCGGGATTCGAACCCGCGTCCGGTCACGGGGACTCGGCAGGCACTACATGCATAGTCCGCCTTGTTTTTCTCGCCCTCCGGTTGGCTGCGGACCTCCGCCATCGGGCCAGTTCCCATTGATCTCGCCGATTCCCCCGGGAAACACGGGTTGGCGGCCAGTCTTCTGATCGACGCCCCTTCCAGGTCCGAAGACACAACCTGGAGGAACGACTGCCCATCTTGAGGGCAGCTGTCGCTATTTATGCGGCAATTATTTCTATTTCCACCTTTTTAACGAGGCCGGTGGAACCTCGGCATGCTCCTGCGGAATCACTTCCGTACCCGTCGAGACCAGTCGCCCCCACGAAGTTTGCCAGCGCAATATATACAATTTGCGTTGAATATGGTTCCAGCTTGATTTTTTGCGGGGATTGTGCTATATGTTCCTCTTATATTTGAAACAACAAGGGAGAAGATAATGTCCTGGAAGTGCGATATATGTGG
>JAGGYZ010000247.1 GCA_021162285.1 Candidatus Fermentibacteraceae bacterium | reverse complement strand
CTCTCCGATACTGATCAGCCTGTGTTTGTTTCCAGCGGCATACCTCTGCATATGCTGCATATCTTCTTCGACCAGATTCTTCAGCAGGTAGAGACAGACGACCTGTACCCGGACCTGACTGTTGTCTGCAGAGAGCTCTACGAAAACAATCTAAACAGAAACAACCTTCTGAACGCTGCTTTCTTTGCTGTTCCACTCACTTTTCTGGATGAGGATTTTACTCCTGACGACAAGGTGGCAGGTGCCGTTCAGGAGGAAGTTGCATTGATGTCCCGGCACAGCGGGTTCTACGTAAGTTCTGTTTTCGGTTACAGAGAAGACTTTTCCCAGTACGTTCCCAGAGGACACTACACCTCCAGTGAAAAACTTGAAAACTACTTCATGGCAATGATGTACATGGGCAGGTTAACCTTCATTCTGAAAGGCGGCAGTCCCAGTGGACCGGATGAGCAGAACCTTGTTTCCGAAGAAACCGCAAGAGAAATGACCGCTTCTGCCCTGTTAATTGTATCTGATCTGAACACTATTGAAGTTGACGGTGTACCGCTGAAAGAAAAATGGGAGCGGATATATCAGATAACTGCCTTTTTCGCCGGGTTTGCAGATGATCTGTCTGTCTCTCAGTATCATGCTGCAGCACAGGCCACTGCAGGAAAAAGCTTTCCTTCGGAATCCCTTGAAGAGGGGATCTTTTACGACGATTTTCAGTCTTTCATTGCAGACAACTATACAGGATCGTCTATCTACAGCGGTACTGGTGCTTCAGTTGTTATGCCTGACGCAAGCGGAGAATTTCCCGAGGACGGCCTCCAGTCACTCCTTGAAAAGACAACCGGCTTCAGATTCTTCGGCCAGAGGTACACGCCCGACAGTGAAATCCTCGGCAAACTTGTTTTTCCTGAAATAGGTACGAATCCCGGCGGGGAGCGGCGATTCATGCCATCAGGTCTGGATGTAGCCGCCTGCTTCAGGTGCGAGGCAGCGCTTGAGATTGTTAACGAAAACGGTTCTATTCTGTTCAGCGGATATGAAGACACAATGGACGATATGCAGGAAATGGTTGACGGTTACACGGCTGATGACTGGCATGCCACCCTCTACATGTGCTGGCTTCATTCTTTAAAACTTCTTGCTGTACCCAGAGGAAACGGGTATCCTGACTTCATGCAGTCAGACGGATGGTCGCGGTGTACGCTGTCAACATTCCTTGCCTCATGGGCCATGCTCAGGCACGACACCATACTGTATGCCAAGCAGAGTTACACCGCCATGGCGGGCTGTGCCCCGGGGTTTGATGAACCTGTTCCTTCTGCCGGTTTTGTTGAACCGGTTCCTGAGATCTATGCTGAACTGAGGGCAACCCTTCAGATGGCCCGCAGAGCTCTGGAATACTACGATATTTCCGATGAATCGCTGACTCAAAGATTTGCCAGCGCAGAATCGCTGCTGGGAACTCTGCAGTCTATTGCAGAGAGAGAACTTGCAGGAGAGATGCTCTCCACTGAGGATGCCGACTTCCTCAAAGGTTTTGCAGGTTATCTTGAAGGATCAATCGTCCTCGGCGAGGTAACCACAGAGGGGCTCGAAACAAGCCTTATCGCTGATGTTCACACAGATCAGAATTCTTCCAGTGTTCTTGAAGTGGCTTCTGGAAATCTGGACAACTGCGTAGTGGTTTACCGGAGAGCTGATGGCGTTGTTGAAGCAGCAATAGGACCGGTGTTGAGTTACTACCAGTTCTCTCATCCCATGAATGACAGACTAACAGATGAAGCATGGCGCGAAATTCTTGTATCAGATCCTCCGCCAAGACCGGAATGGACAGACAGCTATATCTGCGATTAGGATGGTCTGTCATTGTGTTGTCCGGAAACAGGAAGCCGGTCACGCATCTGTATTGTAAGAAGCGGTGCGGCGATGTACACAAGGATACTCCAGCCTGGAAGAAAAAAAGCTATTGCGGCACCTGCAAGTGAAACCAGCGGCAGTATGGTGTTGATCCTGATTATTCTTCTGATGGCGAATTCATCAAATCCGTCGGCTATGGTCTCTGGAATTACCAGAAGAACCCTGCACTGAAGAAGAAAGAACAGCGATATAAGAAAAATATTGAGGTGAAAAACCAGATTGGCTGTTACAGTATGGTTGTGATAACCCATAAGAGACGATGAAAACGGGATCAGACACACCACCAGCAAACCTCCCAGATTGGCCCAGAGATGTGGAAGACTGGTGGACTTTATGTATTTGAATATTTTCTGCTGGATCACCCAGAAATTCCCAAGCAGAATGAAGCTTAAGGCATAGGTTCCAAAAAGATGGATGTATTCGGCCAGGTGGCTGGAAATATCGCTTTCCGTGCTTCTGTGCCCCAGTTCCGGCAGAGGCAGTGAAAGAACCAGCAGTGTCATTGCTATTGCATATATGCCGTCTGTAAGGCCCTCAAGCCTGCTCATTGAAAACTGACTTCTATCTCGTTTCACAGCACCTGTCAGCATAGCAATCCTCTCTGATGTTTCCCGCTCTGTCACCTGTCCGGTTTCATAGAATACTGTTGGCAGCTATCAGCCTGCTGTAGAAAAGGGCACTGAGTTTCGGTGTTCTCTTAAGGGTGTTGAAGTCAACATGCACAATACCGAATCGATATGTGTACCCATCGGCCCACTCGAAGTTATCAAGCAGGCTCCAGCAGAAATACCCTTTAAGAGGAATTCCTTCAGAAACTGCCCTCTGCGCTGATACAAGGTGATTCCTTATATAGAATATCCTGTCAGTATCGTTTATTCTTCCTGTTTCATCAACTGTATCGTCTGTGGCACAACCGTTCTCTGTAATGTATATCTCCTTGACTTCCCATATTTTATTGAGAAAACGCGGAGCCCAGTAGCATATTTCAGGAGACACCTTTATCCATGGTGCATGCATGTGGGGATATGACGGCGGGTAACTGACAATACGGTAACCGGAGGG
The DNA here is from genome assembly GCA_021162285.1 of Candidatus Fermentibacteraceae bacterium. GTDB lineage: Bacteria > Fermentibacterota > Fermentibacteria > Fermentibacterales > JCC-6 > Sabulitectum. The sequence continues at coordinate 1,776 of JAGGYZ010000247.1, read as the reverse complement.
AGCTTCACTGTCGGCCATGACATGCTTTGCGAGGTACAGATTGACTCCAACGAAATCAAGTGGTGAGCCTATTGTTTTCATCTCGTCGTCCGTAAAGTCTGGAGCATCCTTACCCTGACTCCTCAGATAAGAATCCGGGTACCGTCCCTCAAGCACAGTGGTAAGAAAGTGGGCATTTTCCTCTCTAAAAGCAGTTTCCGCAGCCTGTATGTGCTCCTCTGTCTCCATCACTGGAACACATATCACAGGGTTTTCCGCGATACCCACCCTGACATGTGGAGAGACACTCCTGATTGCCTGAACACCAAGACCATGGGCTAAAAGAGCATTGTGTCGAACCTGGTTCCGCCCTTTTACATCGAGCATAACCCCGGGAGCGAACACCTGCCCGGAAGGATAGTACCCGGAATCTGTAAAACATGAGAATTCATTGATCGTCATGTAGTTCTGAACCACATCGCTGAATCTCGATGCAATCAGTTTGCAGTAGTCTCCAAAATACTTTGAAGTTTCCCGCGACTGCCACCCGCCAAAATCATCCTGCAGAGCCTGTGGCAGATCCCAGTGGAAAAGAGTCATCCACGGCTGTATACCAGCTTCAAGCAGCCCTTCAGTAAGCCTTCTGTAGTAATCTATTCCCTTTTCGTTAACTTCTCCCCTTCCTGAAGGCATGATCCTTGACCACGATACTGAAAACCGGTAGGCACCCAGACCCAGTTTCTTCATCAATGCCGTATCTTCCGAATACCTGTTGTACTGATCGCAGGCAGTATCTCCGTTGTGTCCGTGTTTTACCATTCCAGGTGTGTGTGAGAATGTATCCCACACCGAGGGACCTCTGCCATCCTGGGCTGCTGCTCCCTCAACCTGATAGGCAGCAGTGGCAGCTCCCCATAAAAACCCATCAGGAAACGCCCTGCTCAAAGGGCCTGATCCAGCGGCATCTCCGCACCTCCAAGCAGAACCGTCCTTGCACCGGGATACTGCTTTTTAAACAGATCAATTCCCTTCCGTCTGCACTTTCTGCCGTCAGAGCAGATATCAAACCCGTACACGCTGCTGTCTGTGCTGTAGACGAAGTCAACTTCCCGGTTTCCCGCCTTCCAGTACAGCAGCTCTGCATGATGCTCCCTGTTCATCTTGGCATACATGGAACATCCTATGGCGGTTCTGAACAACCTGTTTTCCCATACAGAGCTGTTTTCCAGAACATCAGGACTCAAATCGCGTATTGCGCAGACAAGCGAAGTATCAAGCGGAAGCAGTTTCGGGCTTGAGCGTCTCTTTCTCTCAACGCCGCCGGTGTATTTTCCGATACCGGCCACCAGTCCAGCGCCCTGAAGAAGCTTGAGGTAACCCGCGACTGTTGTTGTGTTGCCTGCATACTTCAGTTCCGAAAGCAGTTTTGTGTAGCTGACTATATCGCAAGGATTTTTACATGCATACATAAACAGATTTCTGAGAACAACCGGCTTTTCCACTCTGTTTACCATGAGAATATCTCTGGAAATGGATGTTTCAATCAGGGAATCCAGCATGTACCTCCGCCACTTCCGGTAGTTATCAGACAGCAGCGCTCCTCCCGGAAATCCCCCGAACAACAGATACTTGTTGATCGTGTATCCGAAAGCCTGATGCATCTCCCGCAGTGACCAGTGTTCAACTCGCAGTATTTTGTAGTTTTCTGTGTCCTGCCGGGGAATACTCAGTGCCGAAGAATCTATAAGAACCACCTGAAACCAGTGCTCTCCGGCGGTATCCTCTTTTCTCATGAAT
>JAGGYZ010000034.1 GCA_021162285.1 Candidatus Fermentibacteraceae bacterium | reverse complement strand
CCTCACCGTTGTGGCGTCAGGATCAGCTCTTGCCCCTGCCACCTGGGCATCAATCAAGGCTATTCTCTAGATCTTATCGGTTAAAAAGGAGCCGGAAAACCGGCTCCTTTTTTTATATGCCTTAACTAACACGATTGGAACAATCCGCTTACCGTACAGTCGATGTACCACACGGCAGACACAGAAAGTCATCAGTGCCGTGTCGATGTTTACAAACTGCTTGACATCTTTTGTATATTGGTTTTCAGCTGGGCGGCACACAAGCCGGGCATATTCGGGTACTTTCTGGCCAGTTGATTTGCGTGCCGGAAAATGGATTGGATTTTGTTATGAACATGCAGCTCAACATTTGCATGGGTTTATACAGTAAGGAGAGCGAAAAATGAGGTCAGGGGACGGTACCGGCAGGAGCGGAGACGGCGGTAGAGGGCGGAACAATGGCACTGCCCAGGGACAGGGCGGGCGCTGTGTATGCCCGTCATGCGGACACGAACTTTCTCACGCACGAGGAGTTCCCTGCTACAAAACCCGTTGCCCGAAGTGTAATGCAGTTATGACAAGAGCGTAGAATAACAGACCTTTCTCAACATCTGAATTCCATCTTGTGTTCTGAAGAGTAAAACCGTACACAAACCGGCTTAACTCATCTCTTCTTGAAATGCGAGCATTGTATAGATGCTTCAGCCTCATTGTACCTATCAACAGCCTTCAGGAAAATCGAAGTTAACATCCCGGATAACAATTCTGAATAACCCTCAGGACAACGAAACAAAGCAGTGAGTCGTTTCGACGCAGAAGACACCTCCTGACCATGGGTTGACATAACTGTACTACTGTACTATTACTGTGGTACAATAACTCAGGGAGGAACAAATGCTTAAAATCGATGCCGGGTCAGCGGTTCCCGTATACGAACAGCTGAAAAGGCAGATAAAGCTTGGTATAGTTTCAGGGGAATACCCGCAAAATCACAGAATGCCTTCGATCAGGCAGCTTGCGGCGCAGCTCACAATAAATCCCAACACCATAGCAAAAGTTTACCGGCAGCTTGAAAGTGAAGGTTTCCTTCACTCAAGAACCGGTTCGGGATTTTTTGTGCAGTTCGAAAAGGAACACCTTGGGATCACAAGGAAGAAACTACTGGCTGAAATCACAGATGAATTCGTCACCATGGTGATTGAACTGGGATTTTCTCCTGAAGAACTCATGAACACAATGTTAACAAAGCTGGAGAGGAAACAGGCCAATGATCAAACTGAATAGTATTACCTGCGGCTACGGAAAAACCCCGGTTCAGTCAGACATTACCTTTGAAATAAACGACGGTGATGTTGTTATGATCACCGGACCCAATGGAGTTGGAAAGTCAACTCTGCTGAAAGTTCTTGCAAATATTCTTTACCCCACAGAAGGAACCGTAGACTACGGCTGGCCGGAAGCAGAAGACCCCCGGCAGTTCATCGGCTATCTGCCGGACAGCCTCAGCATCTACAAATCCATGAAGGTCAAAGACCTGGCCGAACTCCACTGGAATGCCTTTGGAGTGCAGCCGGACCCTCTTCCACTGCTTAAAAAAGCGTCAATCAACTGGAACTCAAAAATAAAGGAACTCTCAGTGGGGCAAAGGGTTATCTTTCATCTTTCTCTGATTCTGTCTACCGGTCCAAAACTGATTCTCATTGATGAGATACTGCACTCCATAGACCCGTATCTCAGAAGCCTTGCTCTGGAGACACTTGTAAAAACCATGGCCGACAGAAAGCCAACTGTTGTAATGGTAAACCTGAACTACAACGAAGTTGAACACCTTGTGAACCGGGTGATCTTTCTAACAAAAAACGGAATTCTTCTCAACGAATCAACGCAATACCTTCTTGATAACGCAAAGCTTGAACGCTCTGACACAGCACCGGAGAACACATTTGCTACCAGAACCGGCTCTGGTAAAACTGAACATCTGGTAATTCCGGGCACCGGCGAACAGCTCAAGCTTTCAGACATACTTACCATGCTTATGACCGGCAGCTACAACCGGAACAACGAAGAGGTATAGGTATGTGGAAAAAAGAGATAACTGACACACTCAGGCAGACTGCTTCTTTACTGAGCTTCCTGCTTGTTGTCCCGTTAATGTTTGGTATAAATCAGCTGCGCCTGGAAAACAATCTTACATTCTTCAGCTACGCAGTCTGGGGGATACTTGCTGTTGCCCCCCTTCTGGTGTTCTATCTGGCTTATACAATGTTTGCCTCTGACGACAAAGACGGTGCACAGGAGTACCTTAAATCATTGCCACTGCCGTACCAAAATATCTTCTGGATGAAAGTGCTTCCACGGTTTGTGTCTGCATTACTGTTTATACTGGCCGCCAACTGGCTGGTACACAAATACTGGTGGACACACGGAATGAGTGCCTTCTGGCTTAGCGTGGATATAGAAGGCTATCTTGAAAGTATTTTCATGGTTGCTGTCGCCATGCTCTACGGTTTTCTGCTGGGAATCTCCGACAGGAGAAATCCATTTCTTGCAATTGCATTAATGATTCCGGTTCTTTTCATACTTCTCTCTTCTGACACACTGGCTATACGCAAGATTCTGTACTTCCTCTTCTCCCATGTGATGAAGCCGCTGGGACTGATGCACCTTTGGTTTTTCAACCTTCTTCGTGTGGTTTCATTCATCATCGCGGTAGTGATTCCGGCAGTGCTGCCGCTGCTTGTGCTGATTCCCGTTTTCAAATCATGGGATGCCTCTTCAGGTAAAATCAGAAGCCAGAGGATACTGAAACGGATGGCAATGCCACTGACTTTGATCATTGCCCTGTTCACCATTTACAAACTGAATCTACTTTAGAAGGGAGAGCAATGCTTAAGAAGGAAATAATTGACACACTGAAACAGACAGCACTGGTTGCCTGTTTTCTTGCAGTAATTCCCGTTGTTTTCCTGGTAAACAGTGCCAGACTTTCAGGAGAACAGTCTTTTGAAGAGTACGTTGTTCTGGGGTTGTATCTTGATTTTTACCTGTTAGTGATGTGGCTGGCCTACGAAATGTTTGCAGGAGAAGACACAGACGATTCTGAGGATTACCTGAAAACACTCCCGGTCACAAGATGGAAACTTCTTGCTGTAAAAACGCTGCCAAGGCTTGCTATGGTCTGGGCGATTGGCGCCGTCCTCAACCTTACCTCAGTCCCGGTATACGATTCACTGCTGGTTTCAGTGGTGTTCTCTGCAGGTGTCATGCTGTCCGGTTTTCTGCTGGGAATATCCAACAGACGCAACCCGGTTCTTGTTGCCGTATTCTTTGCTATCACAACCTACCCGGTACTGAGTGTGTTTGTTTCGTACCTTGTTTTCCTTCAAACGGGGGCGCCACTGATCTCTCTTGTCTGGAATCACTGGGTTCTTTATAAAATTCTGGACGGGCTTCTGCTCGTTGTACCTGCAACTCTGCCATATCTGCTGCTGTTTCCAGTTTTCAGATCGTGGGACTGCTCTTCAAAGCAGGTGAGAAGTGAGAAAATGCTTAAACGACTGGCTCTGCCTGCAGTTGCGTATGTAGTGATATGGGCTGAGGTTTTTACTGTGTAATCGGACTGGTTTACAAAACTCTACGGTTAGTTCAACAGACCCATTTCAACAGCCAGTTCCTGTATTGCTTTCATGTCAAGGTCGGAAGAGCTGGCTGTTGATTTCTTTATGACCCGCATTGCGAGCTTCTCAACCATGTTCATTTTGTGCCAGTAAATCTCGCTGCCGAACAGCTTTCTGGAGACAGCGTGGCTGTGTATCTCTTTACCGAAGAGTTTCAGGTATCCCCTTCCTGCCCTGCCTTTGTCCCCGGAGCAGATGTAAAGACCGATCTGTTTTAACAAGAGCTGCTTTTCATTTCTCCGGCAGAATGAGGTCATTTCCCGCTGTATTCTCTCTACATACACAGACGCACCAAGAATCACCTTGCTGTACGGTTGTATATCAAAATGGGGATTGTCTTTGATATTCACAACAATGAGCGGCTTTATAGCTTTCTCCTGTAGTATAGCAGCGCACTTTGCGGCTGCACCATACTTTGTCGTGTAAAGAACTGCTGCACTCAAGTTTTTCCTGCTCAGTCCGGGCCTATTGCCCTGTAGTTATCCGGAGGAAGCGAATCTACAGCCATATAGCCCTCTGGAACAGAACCTGTGAACCGGTAGATGATGGTATTTTCTGACTGGCTTCTCCATACCTCTGTAATAAAAGGTGGAGGGTCGGCTGCATCCCATACTGTACCGTCGGGAGACCTTCTCCACCGTCTGGAAAGCCAGGGACGAAGCACGGGAAGGTCTCTGTCTACAACCATATACTGCACATTGTGCTGCTCAAGATACGGCCACAACAGCATCTCGTAGTCGTTGGGCCATGCAAGAGTGGGTTTACGGTATACCCAGTGAAACAACTCCACATTGGGATACGTGCAGACCCACGCCGAGTCTGAAGCGTTCTGTTTAACCCACAGTGCTGCTTCCATTGCTTCCGCAGCTCTCTCCCTGCTGTCTGTCTGCATCACTCTGATAAACGGCACGATCATAACAAAGAGCAGCACAATCAGAATAGAAAACATCAGGATCTTTTTCTGAGGCCTTCGCAGGATCTCTCTGAAACCGGCAGAGCCTGCAGCCACAACTGCCGGAACGGCTACGGTCAGGTATCTGCCTGAATGCTGATGCAGAACAAGTGCCGCAAGTACCGGCGCTATGGCAATAAGAGGCAACAGCATCTTCTGTCTGTTCTTCCTGAGAAGAAGTGCAATAACAGCAGGTATCACAAGAATCACCAGAGTGGGCTGGCCGAACACCTCTCCTCTGTGTGTGCTGCCAAGAGTAAACGGTTCAATCACTCTTAGAACTCCGGCGGCCAGGTATCCGGCTACTGCAACTGGTCCCTGGTTGTTCCACATGTCAAGCGGCGACGGGGCAGTTTCCCGCACACTCCAGGCAGACCAGTGGTTCTCGTTCAT
>JAGGYZ010000221.1 GCA_021162285.1 Candidatus Fermentibacteraceae bacterium | reverse complement strand
TACTGCACCCATGGCAGTTGAAATGTCACCGTTGCAGTACTCCACCATTCGCGCAGCTTTACCTGGGTCGTTGATCTGGTAATTAACTGTCAATATTGGTGTTATGTCTGTTTGCTCACAGAATTGCAGCAGATTATCCAGGCTGTTCTCCAATGGAACAGGTATAAGCAACTCGTCGATATCCACAATGTACATTCCGTTGTAGTTGTCTGCTTCCCAGTCGTAATACTCAACAGCCATGCCGCCCATTCTAAGAACAGGAACGCCGGTACTCTCTGTGAGCTCCGCCAGCCCGGGATATGTAAGAACCTGCACGATCTCGTCACCAGTGCCTGCAAGCAGGGAATCAAATGACCCGATTACATTATCGGCCTCAACAACGATACCTGCGGGGATTGAACCGGTAAGGAAAATCGCAGTGATCAACGAAGTACACAGCAACTAAAATACCTCCTCCGGCGGAATACCTCTGGAGAAAAGAAATACCCTTCTGATACTGCAAGCCGCACTATTCCGTTTCAAACCTGTCAAACAGCTCTATCGCTCTGACCAGAAACCTATCGATCTCTTCCAGAGAACAGTTGGTGTCCAGCATGGATTCTATGGCCATGGGGATAAATGCATCACCGGCAAGTATTGCTTCTGCCGGTTCCATGTCGGGGGGATACTTTCTGTGAACTGCGAGAGCCGATCGAATAAGAAGCTCCGCCTCGTTTGGGAATTCAGCACTTAGAAGAGAGCTATCAAGAACTTTCCGCCATCTGGGGGGGAGACCTGCTGTTCCCCTGTTTATTCTATTATGTGCTTCGTCTTTCTGCTTCATAGTGTTCCCCCTGCACTGGAGAATCTCATCAGACGGTAGAGCTGTTCTTTGAGTGTATCCATAGAGTAAGGGCCCGTGAGTTCACCATCGAAGGCAATACGAAGCCTTCCGGTTTCCTCGCTTACAACAATCACCACTGCATCGGTTCTCTCGGCAAGACCCTTTGCCGCCCTGTGTCTGGTACCGAGAGCCATGGTGTCCCGGCCGGGAAAAGCCATGGGAAGAATTGCCCTGGCAGCTACAATTCTGTCTGCTTTGATAACAATGGCTCCATCGTGGTATGGTCCGGGAGGTGTAAGAAATGCTTCTAGAAATTTTGCCGTAACAGGCAGGTCATCGAGCTCGAAGGCATCTTTGCAGTCGGAACTGATGTCTTCAGTTCGGGTTAGAACCATCAACCCGCCGTACCCTCTTTCCCTGAGGTAATTACATGTCTCAACAACCGCTTCCACTGATTTGATTTTCTCTTCCTGCACATCGCGGTTTCTGAAATCAAAAAATTCTATTCTGCTGAGGTAGCGGCCGAATCTGGTAAGAATACCGCGCACTTCCTGACTGAAAATAACTATCAGGGCAAAGATGATAACAGAGGCAAGTTTTCCGGTGATCAGGCCTATGGAGTAAAATCCTATGGCATTCAGCACAACGCTGGCACCCCACACAAGAACGACTGCTATAATTATCCGCATTACCGGCTGACCCCAGATAGCCCTGAGAAGCAGCCACACAAGGTATGTAACCAGAGCAATATCCAGTATTTGAATCAGCCAGAATGAAGAGAATATTGAATGCCCGAGAAGGTTCACAAATCCCCCCTTACAGCTCCCGCCACCTTGAAGGCAGCCACTGTGCCCTGTACATCATGTACCCTTACCACATCCGCCCCTTCAGCAAGAACTGTTACAACGTGGCTAACGGAATCCCGGAGACCAGGTTTCTGAATTCCAGTGATGGAACCCAGGAAACTCTTGCGGGAATGCCCCAGCAGAACCCTGCACCCGGTAACTGCAGCTATCCACTTTAGAGAGCGGATAAGCTCGAGGTTGTCTTCCAGCCTTTTTCCAAAACCTATACCCGGATCTACCAGTATCAGCTCTCTCGGCATACCAAGTTTCACCAGAGCTTCCACTCTGGACACAAGATAGTCTGTTATCTCACCTGCGGCATCCCGATAGAAAGGTTTTTCCTGCATTGTTTCCGGAGCACCTTTCATGTGCATCAGAACAACCGGCAGTTCAAGTGAAACTGCAAGTTCCGGCATACCGGGAGTTTCCAGACCGTTCACCGAGTTTATCATGCCGGCACCGGCCTTTACAGCGGCACGGGCTACCTCGGGAAAGGTTGTATCTATACTGATAGGAACAGATGAAACTTCGCGAATAGCCTTTATCACCGGCACAACCCGTAACTTCTGCTGTTCAACAGAAACTGCTCTGGAGCCCGGTCTGGTGGATTCTCCGCCTATATCGATAATATCTGCGCCGGCTTCCTGCATTTTCAGCGCCTGATCTGCTGCAGCCTGCGGAGTGGCGTAATTTCCCCCGTCACTGAAAGAATCAGGGGTAATGTTAAGAATACCCATCACAATCGGGGTATGTGAGTAGTTCAGTACTGTGCTGTTAACCTGGAGTGTTTCCGGAAGTACTGCCCCGTCAACACACTTCCTTATGGGCTCTGCCAGACTGCCCAGCCCGAATGGCTGGCCCTCCAGCGACAGACATCCACGGTAAATATTTGCAGGAGTACCGTAGACAACAGCGTTTGATCTCTCTGTACGGCAGGTAAGAACCTCCCGGTGAACCAGAGCATCGGCACCGCCGGAAAGCATGCACTGCTTAAGGATGGATGCCGCAGGGGCAACAAGGTCATCTACAAAGATTGCGGCTATCCTGTCTCTTCTGGTAACCCTTGGAATACAACCAGTATCGGCACCTGCAAGAGCTGTCAGCCTTCCCCAGGGAAGACCCTGTCCGGAACAGAGCAGCCTTGCGGAACTCACCTTCCTGTGGTACTCCTTCCGATAAGAGCAAGAGCTTCACTTCTGGT
>JAGGYZ010000119.1 GCA_021162285.1 Candidatus Fermentibacteraceae bacterium | reverse complement strand
TCCGAGATTTATTCCTGTTTCACCTGAGGAGGTGGATGAACTGACAGTTGAGATTTCAGTTCTGTCTCCCATGAAAAGGATACAGGCAGAAGATGTGGTACCTGGAAAACACGGTCTCTACATAAGACAGGGTTCAAGGGCAGGAACTCTGTTGCCGCAGGTTGCGCAGGAAGAGGGATGGAACAGGGAAACATTTCTGTCTCACACATGTATGAAAGCAGGTCTTTCACCAGATGCCTACAGAAAAAGTGCTACTGAAATATTTGCTTATACTGCTGAAGTGTTCAGCGAAAACAAAACAGGAAAAGAGGTTTAAAATGAAGAGAACCGTTCTACTTGTCGTTGGATTCGTGCTGCTTTTTGGAGCATGTGAAATGCCTGGAGCCGGAGAGGTTGCTTCCCAGGTGCAGGGTCAGGTGGATGAGATCTCCGATGAGATACAGGGCGTTGTTGAGAACAACGAAGAACTTGCAGACAGAATAGATGATCTCCAGGAGCAGATTGCATCTGGAACCTTTGAGATGCCGGATATGCCCGACTTTGATATCCAGGAATTCGTAGATGGTTTTGGTGAAGACATTGAAGCTCTTTCAACAAGATCAGATTCTCTTATGGAAGAGATATCTGTTCTTGTGGAAACTCAGACTCTTGTTATCGACAGTCTGCAGATCAGGATCGATGGTTTTGAAGCTGAAATCAACGGTCTGGAAGGGGAGATAGCATCTCTCAGAAGCACTGTAACTGCGATGGGCAACAGTGGAAATACTGGAAGAGACGGATCTTCATCGGGTGGCCGTACAGGAACCACAGGTGGAACCAGCCGCGGTGGAACAACCGGTGGAACCAGCGGAGGATCAACCGGAGGCTCCACGTCAAGATGATTGCATCTTCGCCCTGTGGTGTAAGAAGCAGTTGAAGCGAGGGAATGAAAAACAGCACACGCGGTGTTTTGTGGTCTGCCCTGGTGTTTCCCGGATCAGGGCAGATCGTTCTTAACCACCGGAAGCGCGGTGCTGTTTTTGCCCTGCTGAGTATTGCAGCGGTTGTAGCCATGATTGTTACCGTGGTTCGGGGTACATGGTCGGGTCTCGAAAGCATCGCACTTCAGGGCGGAGAAATTACGCTCTCATCAATGGGTGCTGTAGCTGCTTCCAGCCTGAAAACAGTTAAGACGCATTTCCTTCTTCCCATAGCTCTACTCTGGCTCATCAACATCACTGACGCCTGGTATACAGGAAAAAAAACGCCTGGTGGAAGCTGATTCTATCTGTCTGGTGTGCCTCCTGCGGAGAGCCACAGTGTGGCTTCGCCAATATCTGTGAACATCTTTACTATGTTACCGCTGTTGAGGAACACAGTCTCAAGAAACAGAAACTCCTGAGTTATCTTTTTAACAACGATAGCTCTCTTTACGCTTCGGTGAACACCGTGTTTCAGAGCCATGGCAGGCATATAGTAAGCTTCCGATGCAGAATCGGTAAGCACGGCATCAACCATGTTGTTCATAATACAGTTGCATCCGCGTGCCGAAAGAAGACCCCCAACTGCTGGAGCCATCTCTTTCATGGATGAGAGGTCAAACTTTCCGGTAACAGTAACACAAACGCAACCGTTATCTTCATCGTAATCAATCGTGTAAGACATGACTGTCCCTCCAACCCTACCGCATAATGCTAAGCAGACACTGTCTGCCATGTCAATAGCATACAGATGTTTAAACACTGATGATTCTACCGTTGAAGACAAACGGTGTGCAGGTAAGCTGTCTCAGTTGCTTTTCAGTTTTTTTAGTTGTTTTGACAGAACCGCCGCTGTCCACACAAGAGATATTGCCATTACAGCCTTTCCGGAAGTGTCTACCATGACTGCGATCAAGTGACTGTGTTTCAGCAGCCCCAGCTCAGTAAGTATGAAATTCCAGTCGTGAAAGCCGTAAGGCGCACTGGCCCCGGTATTACCTCCCAGCAGCTGCAGCTGCATTATCCGAGCATCGTTGATGTAGGGAGCTGTGTCCAGAATACTCTCACCCATCCACCACAGTGCCACAGAGGCTCCGAAAGTATCCCTTGTTTTTGCAAGAAGCACCAGCATGCAGATCAGAGGCATTATTACCTGACCAAGACTGCCGCCCAGAGAGTGCATAACACTTCCAAAAAACATAAAAACTATGTGTCCGGTTTCATGGAAGGGAAGATTGACACTGTGCATGAATGACTTTCCGGCATAGTTGCTTTCAATCGTATGAACCATAAATATGAACGACCAGAAAACAAGAAAAGTAAAAAGAGCAAGGCGGCCTGCAAAGCCGGTAACCCGAATTCTATCCTTTGTATACAGCAGGTAATTCAGTGTTCTGCGGCCCGGGCCGGGCTTTGTTACACTGCTGTAATCAATTTTTTTGTACCTGCTGAAGACGAGGCCGCATCGGGCGCACTCAAGGTTGCCGTCATTCTGCTCGTGACCGCACTTTGGACAGTACATTCCACCTCCCTTCAGAGGACGAATCTAAACTCATATAAAAGGATGAACAACGGGAAGAAGCAGACCACTGCAAAAAGTGGTCTGCTTCAATTGGAGGAGATAGAGATTACTTCAGGAAGTGAATTCCCCAGGCTCCGGAATCGTAGTCCTGCTCAGTCTGATCGGCAAAGGTGTCTGCATCGATAACATCGACTGCGATCCGCTGGTGATGTCCAGTGTATTCCACATACCACTGATAGGTGAAGATACCGTCGCCAGCTGTTTCGTCACCGTAGAGTCCATTATCGTACATCAGGTGTCTGTTGTGACCGGAAAGCGGACCGTGTGCAATAACAAAGAACGGAGGACTGTACATTGGATTGAGGTGTTCCACAG
>JAGGYZ010000203.1 GCA_021162285.1 Candidatus Fermentibacteraceae bacterium | reverse complement strand
TCTGATATTCTGTAAACTCCCGCTTCACCCAGACACCAGACTCTTCCCCTGGCATCAAGAGCCATGGTTTTTATCTGTCCGGTAATGCTCTGATACTGGGTAAAACCGCTGCCTGTCCACAGCGCCAGACCTTCTGCCGTTCCGGCAAGAAGCCCTGTGCCCGGAACTTTCAGAAAACAGAATACCTCGCTGGAGGGAAGGCCGGATGCTGTGGAAAATGCCTGCCCCGAACCGGGATACCATGAATCATGTGACGGGTCAGAAGGATTTCCGGAATGAACAAGAAGCTGACAGCCTCCACCTGTTTCAAAAGCCACCCACAGGCTGTCATTCGATGCAGGATAAACCGACCTGACATTAACAGAGGCAATACCGCTTCCCCCTACACGGGGAGCCCAGTTCATTGTTCCCATGGGGTCTCCGTTGAATCCAAGAATCCCACTTTGTTCATCAGGAGATCCTGCCGGATCGAACTGGCGGAAAGCCGCCCACATACCATTGCTCTGTGAAGCAAGCATAACAGGCTGATTGTTGGGAATATCTGCCTTTATGATGGTAGCTGCGGGGTTGTACCATTCCAGAGAATCTTTTACGAAGGTCAGGATTGTATCGCCTGAACTCTCGTATGTTCCGTTGTCCCGGATCCACGATAGACCGAAGTGGTATGAAGATGCCCAGACACCTTTCTGGGGATCTGATGCTACAGACAGAGTCTGAAAAGAATTCGGCATACCGTCAGGTTCGACAAAACTTCTCCATCCATAGCCCGGATAGTACGCCTGAACTCCTCTGGCATGGGTACCAGCATACAGCCTGCCGTCTTCACAGGCAGACATCTGATGGGTGTTCTTACACTGCATGCCAGGGGTGACAAAGTGCCCCCATTCGTTTCCGTTGAGGTAGAAAAAGCCCATACCTGTCTGGGTATTGTTGATGTCAATAATGTTGTCCACATGACTGAAACCGCAGTGGATTTTTCCTGCAGCTTCAAACAGAACCGTGGGCCACCGGGATATGGGAATACCGGTGCCGAGCCTGGACCACACTGTGCCTTCCTGACGAAAAACAACACCGTGACCTGCAGCAAGAAGGCCGGCGGATGTTTCCATCACATCAACAATTGCGCTGTCGGCAGCACCAGTGTAGTCAATCATGAACTGAAAAGAGTCTCCCCCTGGTTCCAGTTCCAGTGCTCCACTGGCTCCGCACACGTAAACACTCTGCTCACCTGTTCTGATACGGCTCAGCAGCAACCCCTGTGTTTCCTGAAAGAAACTCCATGAATCAGGATTGTAGGGATCGTGAAGTGAATCGGTGGGCAGAGAATAAACACCCCTGCCGGTACACACCCACAGGGTATCGTTGCGCTGGGCAAGAGAGTAAACGTCTTCCGGGTCAAACACTCCGGCAGCTGTAACAGGAACAAAACCCAATGAGTCTCCCCTGGCGAACCCGCCGTTGCAGCCAATCCATATATGATTTCCTGATTCTGCAAGAGCATTTACTCTTCCCTGACCGGGAACTCCTTCAAAACTGCTGTAGTTTGTCCAGGTACCACCACTTTCCATCACCAGGTAGTCACCTCCGGTGGCAACCCAGAGACGATTTTCCGAGTCAAGAAGGATGTCTCTGCAGTCTGGAATCGGAAGGTCGTCCGGACAGGAGTAAACAACCCCTATTCCGGATTCAGGCGAATAGTGGAACACGCCTCCGGAAGAGGCACACCAAACGCCGTTGTCATGGTCAGAACTAACGTTGTAAATGTAAGACACAGATGTATTCAGCTCCCACTGAGGGACAGCCGACAGCAGAATCATAAAAAGGATGTGCATATTATCCTCTCAAAAAAGCCACGGAAAACGAATGTGCCAGACCATCCAGGCCGCTTCCCACACAATAGAACGGGACATCTTTGACGTCCCGGAATGCCTGTCAACAAACACAATTGGAACCTCTTTTACGGAACAGCCAGCTTTGTGAAGCTTGTATGTAACCTCAATCTGAAACGAGTACCCGTCGGATCTCACGGAAGAAAGGTCAAGTTTCCCCAGGGTTGATCTTCTGAAAGCCTTGAATCCCCCTGTTGCATCTTCAACAGGAAGACCTGTAATTATCTTTGAATACTTGTTCGCCAGCCAGGAAAGCATCAACCTGTGCAGAGGCCAGTTCACCACATTAACACCGCTGATGTACCTGGAACCAATTACAAAATCGTGAGTTTCAAGCTGTTTTACCAGTTCAGGAACAGCATGAGGGTCATGGGAAAAATCTGCGTCCATCTGTATGATCGGATCATACAGCGGCCTCTCAAGTGCCCACGCAAACCCTGCTATATAAGCCTGCCCCAGACCGTTCTTCTCCGGTCTGCTGAGTAGGTGAACCCGGCCTGTGTCCCTGAAAGAAAGCACAACATCTCCCGTGCCGTCGGGACTGGAATCGTCCACCACAAGAATGCTTGCTCCAAGGGGAAGCGCAAGCAGCTCAGGAATGAGTTTTCCTATGTTCTCAAACTCGTTGTAGGTCGGTATTATTACAATCGGTTTTCCCAAACCTTCCCCTCTCAATTTCCCGGTTTGTGGCAATATAATCTATTGCAGCGCGGGTACAAAAACCTCTCTTTCCCTGATGCAGGTGCATAGGAGCGTGTCCGAGAATAGTACACAGGCATTTACATCCACATAATCGGCCACAATACGTACGTATTATCATCAAATAGCGCTGCTATTCTCTTCAAATCCGCACGCATTCTGCCTCGATCTTGCGGCGTAACTGCACAGCGCTTATTGTCAGACACGCTCATAGAGTATGTTCACAAATACTTTCAGGAAAAGGAAGAACATGAAAAAAACAACAGCCATTCTCGCGTTATTCGCCGCGTCCGCCTGTGCTTTCTCCGCCCTGCCTACTCTGGGGTATTCCTCCTCGTCAGGATTCATCTTCGGAGGGTTGCTTGTCTTTCCTCTCTCTTCCCCCACAGGACAATTCACCATCAACACATACTATGGTACCGCAGGAGTAATAAAGTTCCAGCCGGAGATGATCAGAGTGTACGATGCGGGGATTCTTTCAACCAGTCTGGGGTACAGAAAGGTCCTCGGGAAAGAATGGTACAGCTGGGGAAACGATACAGATCCCGACTCCTTCGCAACAATGGATTTTGAAAAGGCAGACCTGCTCGTTAATTTTACCGTTCCAGCCGGCAGCCATTTTTCTCTTACAGCTGGCCTTGATGTCCGGCACACTTCTGTGTTCAACAGGGAACAGAGTGTTCTGTGGAGCAGTCTTTCAAAGGAAAACTTTGCTTCAACCTGGTCGGCAGGGCTCAACGGAAGAATTGATTACACCGCAGACATTCCTGTAAACGGAGATATACTTCTCAGTACCGGGGGGTTTTTTCAAACTGGAGATGTGTCCTACAGCGGTCTTTCGGGTAAAGTCAGAGGAACGGTCAGACCCTGGTCAGGCGGCGAAATTGCCATTGGAACAAGGGTTCACCGGCAGTTCAACGCCGCAGAAGCTCCGGTTCCCTATGTAGCTGGTCTCGGCCAGAATGAAAATTTCAGAGGTTACAAAGACTACAGGTTCACAGGTACCTTGTGGAACCTTTCCCAGTTTGAAGTAAGACAGGATCTGTTTACAGTTGGCAAGGCCGGAAGCAATCAGGCACTGACAATTGGTGTCACAGCTTTTGCAGAAGCAGGAGAAGCTGCAGAGGAGTTTACAGAACTGTCTCTGAACAGGCTTCACACCGACTACGGGTGCGGGCTGAATATCAAGCTGGATAATTCAGCACAGATGCGGATAGATGCCGCATGGAGTGAAGAAGGCATGCTGATTCAGAGTGCTTTTGGAAAATCGTTCTAAAACGGGAGTTTTTGCGTTACACATCGCTTATCTGCTAAATTAAGGTGTACAGGAAATAATCTTGTCTGCAATCGAAAGGTGGTGTGTTATGGCTGGTTCAGTTCTTGTTGCCCTGGCGCTTTTCTCCTGGGCTATGGATCCGGCACCTGGTCCCGGTGTTCCGTTCTGGTGGACTGCTTACCCGGAAGCAGGCAACACACTGCTGATTAACCCTGCTGGAACCAGCTGGCTGAACGGTTCCAGACTCCGTGTGGGAGCTATGTTCAGTGACAGCGCTTTTGAACACATTGACCGGTTCTCCCTGGAAGACAGATCAGGTGGTTTTGCAGGCTGGTGGGAAGACAGCCAGAGCCTGAGACGGTTTACCACATCAGGGGCCTACCAGTTTGGGAACGCCTTTTCAGCAGGGCTTGGGTTCACATGGTACGACCCCACAGTTAAGAACCATGCCCAGACCGGTGAAAAGTTCTTCACACTGGGTGTAAATATCAGGCCGGACGACCACATAGGTCTGGGAGCCACTGCCCGCACCTCTACAGGAGACATAGATGGCTGCTACATTGCAGGTGTTGCTATCCGCCCTTTTGCCGACGAAACAGTCACTCTAACCGGAGACTATCGGTTTGAGTCAGGGATCATTGACAGCCGGTGGTCGGCAGGGGCGGAACTGCGGGCGATAGACGGCCTTACCTTCAGATGCGCCTACGGTGAAAGCCAGATGCTCACAGCGGGGATACAGCTGGATTTCGGGAAAGCCGGTATAACCGCCGGAACTGATATACACGATGGCAACTACTTTGGAACAACAGCCGAAATCGTTCTCAACGAGTATTCCCAGCCCAGTATCATCGAACCTCTGCCAGAATTTCTCAGCTACAGTGCAGACAACGGGAATGAACTTCCAGGCAGAACCTTTCTGGGTCCCAGGGTTTCCTGCTTCACAGAACAGATGGCTGCCCTTGCATCAGGTGTTGACGACTCAAGGGTAAATGGTCTTCTGGTAGACTTTTCAGGTTACTCCCTCAGCGGAGCCCAGGCTGAAGAGCTGAGAAAGATAATGATAGATTACCGTTCCACGGGAAAACCTGTGTTTGCCTACATGGACTACTCCGGGAACAGCTCCTACTACACTGCAACAGCTGCCAGAACTATCTGTATGCACAAGGCAGGCCAGGTTAACATAAGCGGATTCAGCGGCTACACATTCTTCCTCAGGGGTTTTCTTGACAACATAGGTGTTTACCCCGACCTTGTTCACATAGGTGCATACAAGAGTGCAAGCGACATGCTTACAGAGTATGAGATCTCAGATGCACAGATAGAAGCAACCACAGCCCTTCTGGAATCCTACAAAACAGAACTGATCAGGGGAATAACTGAAGGCAGAGGTTTTGAACCAGCCCAGATGAGTGTTTTGTTCTCCCAGTCTCCATTTGCCGGTGAATCCATGGTTACAATGGGTCTTGTAGACACTCTGCTGTACAGAGATCAGTTTGAAGACTTTGTTGAACATGAGCTGAACAATTCTGTAACAACCATGTCCACTGATTTCTATTCCAGCCTTCCGGAAGCTTCCTCCAGATGGGGATCGGACTCCCGTGTGGCGGTTGTAGTTGCCGACGGAAACATTGTGAGAGGCCACAGCGGAATGTCCATTCTCGGTCGAACAATGGGCAGTGAAACTGTTACTGAAATGCTGGAGCAGGCTGCAAACACACCTGGAGTCAAAGCCATTGTTCTCAGGATCAACTCTGGCGGCGGCGATGCCATGGCAAGCGATGATATGTACCACGCAGTGGAAAACATCAGGGAAAAGATGCCTGTTGTGGTGAGCATGGGCAGTGTTGCTGCAAGCGGTGGTTACTACATGGCCTGCGGTGCAGACGCCGTCTTTGCCGACAAACTCACTGTAACCGGGTCCATAGGGATCATCAGCGGCAAGTTCGTTTTCGGAGAGCTGCTGAGCAGAATAGGCATAAATGTCGAAAAAGTAGAAATTCAGCCATCGGGAAACTCCGGCAACCCTTATGAACCTTACACGGAACAACAGTACGAAAGACAGTTCGATGCCATGCGCGAAGGTTACAACCTGTTCGTTTCCACAGTTGCCCACGGCAGAAACAAAACCTTTGACGAGATAGATTCCATAGGTCAGGGCAGAGTATGGTCAGGCACCGATGCCCTTGAACTGGGTCTGGTTGATTTCAACGGCGGCGTTGTAGACGCAGTTGCCCACGCTGCAAGGCTTGCAGATATACAAAGCAACCCTGAAATAGTTCTTTTCCC
>JAGGYZ010000188.1 GCA_021162285.1 Candidatus Fermentibacteraceae bacterium | reverse complement strand
GTGCAGATCAGAAGAGGTTGTAAATATTGCCTGCAGAGCAAGTTTACTTCAGAACAACAATCCGCTCTGTTGCTCAACTCCTGTATCATTATGAGGCAGGAGATTGACAACGATTCAGCTAAAAAGACAGAATTCTTCAGCGTAATTTACCTTCGGTAACCGGGCAACCTACTCAGATGCTGCTCCTGGGGAATTTTCAGTTTGGTTAAGCACTCTGTGCACTTCAAAAGCTTCAATGAAAGACCTTTCTCATTCTCCAGACACAGGAGACAACGTTCAGCAAATTGAACATTAGAACAATTGGAGCATCATGCAGAATAAATCATATTCATTCAGTTTGCCGATACCGGTGCAACATGCTCTGCGAAAGCTGGGACATGATATTTCTGATGCAAGAAAGCGTCGCCGCATACCCACCAGACTTCTTGCGAAAAGAGCATCTATCAGCAGAACAACTCTATTGAAGCTTGAAAAGGAAGATCCAGGAGTGTCCATTGGCATATTCGCCAGAGTCCTCTTTTCTCTGGGAATGCTTGATCGGCTCACCGATCTTGCAGATGTACTGCATGATATCTCAAGTATTGCGCTGGAAGAAGAGCGGCTTCCTCAGCGCATCAGAGAGAAAATCAAGCAGATTCCATAACCAGTAAAATAAAGTAGATAGAATGAAATCAGCCTTTGAGCATAGAAATCTGGCTATGGCTCTGGGAAACAATTTCAATTTCAGTTACAGGATGCTTGCCGTACTGTCGCTTAGACACCCTCAATTACCGACAGTGTTACTTTCTTCCTGAAGCATTTTCTTGATTGCTCTCTTCAGCGGCTTGAGTTGATGATTACACACCCAGAATATCTCCTCAGCATCAATGTCAAAATAGTGATGTGAGATAATATCCCGCAGCCCCATTGCCCCCTTCCAGTCAATCTCCGGATGTCTGTTAAGAAGAGTTCTGTCTGTTATCTTGTCGAGATTCTTCAAACTTTCGCCGACTGCGATGAGTGTCATACAGATGGAGTCCAACCTGTCTATACCCTCGGGAGTGTCGGTGAAGTCAACAATTTCAGTTACCGGCTTGAATCTCCTCTCTATTTTCTCAATAGCGTCTATGACCTGTCCAAGCAGGTGATTAACAAGTTTTCTGTCATACATAAATGGCTTCTTTTTCTATTCTTTCTTTCAGGAAAGGATTCATGTTTCTGCGAAGTCTTACAATATCCACATGCCTGTTCAATTGTGATTCCAGGTATTCCTTCAGGTGCACGATCTTGAAGGGGTCAGCGTTGACTGTTTTTACAACAATATCCACATCGCTGCCCGCCGTTGCCTCATCTCTTGCAACAGAGCCAAAGATCCCGATAAGCAGAATTCCATACTCCTGCGCATTGTTTGTTTTAAAATCATCAAGAATACGGATAACTTCTAAACGAGACATACGACTGCTCCTCTGTGATAATCGGGAAACACACAAGTGTATTGTATGCTTTGAATATCTCAGTTGTCAAGCGAGACAACAAAGTTTCAAATCCACAAAACACAATACGGAATGATTTCATCTGACATCAACTAATTAAGTTCGGCAAGCATCCCTGTAACCACTTTTTTGAATTCGGGGACATCCTGGGCCGTCTCAACCTAGTGCTTTGTACGCCTTAATGTTTCGATATAGTGCGCTGCTATCCTGAGTCCCAGCAAGGCACTGGTTTATGCGCATAGCATCGCTATGTAATTGAACCAGTAACGACGCTGGGGATCTGGAGAGCCAGCATGATGCGAAAGTTTAGGGTGTACAGAGTACTAGACATAATGGTTGGACCACCACGTCTGATTAGGGTACCTTACCCTTGTCAGAAAACTACAACCAGAAGGGTGGTCCATTGTGTTAATAAGATATGTCGGTCTGGATGTCCATAAGGACTGCATCAAGATTGCAGTAGCGGATGAGGGCAGGGAACCAGCTCATTTTTGCGCATCAATACCTGGCGAGAATAATAAGCTGATCAAGCGGATCAGAAAACTTGGACCCAATAACAGCATAAGATGCTGTTACGAAGCAGGTCCTGGCGGTTACAACGTTTACCGTGCCTTAACAGCAGCGGGAATTGACTGTAAAGTAATAGCCCCATCAATGATTCCCAAGCAGAGTGGCAAGAGAGTTAAGACAGATAGACTTGATTCTGAGAATCTTGCACACTACCTCCGTTCGGGAGACCTCACGGAGGTATGGGTTCCGGATGAGACCACAGAAAGCATCAGGAATCTTGTGAGGCTTAGGGAGGATGCCAGGATTGCCCGACTTAAAGCAAGGCAGCAGCTGAATCACTTTCTTCTTCGCAAAGGCCGTGTATATCCCCGCAGAACACACTGGGTCGCAACTCACATGAAATGGATCTATACCCAGAGATTCGCCGAGGAAGCCGACAATGTAACCCTCGCAGATTATCTGAGACACGTAGAGTTGCTTGACGAAAGGGTTGTCAATATTGGGGAGGATCTCAAGCTTCACAGTGGACATTGGGAACAGAACGGGCTGGTTGAATGTCTGCAGGGCTTAAGGGGTATTGCCTTTATTTCAGCGGTGGCTATAGCAGCTGAAGTCGGTGATCTGAGAAGGTTTGCTACAGCTGGGAAATTCATGTCTTATGTGGGCCTGGTACCCTCGGAGCATTCGTCAGGTCAGAGGGAGAAGAGGGGATCAATAACCAGATGCGGCAATGTTATTGTGAGAAGATTGCTTGTTGAGGCTGCATGGCATTGCAGGCACCGCCCCAGCAAGTCCAGAGCTATCACACTCAGAAATGAGAAACTACCTAAGAAAGTTCAGGACATTTCCTGGAAGGCCCAGGAAAAACTGCACCGCAAATACATGAAATTACTAATAGGCGGCAAGGCGAAGAACAAAGTATGTGTTGCCGTTGCAAGAGAACTTGCAGGCTTTATCTGGGCAATCGGACAGAGTATATAATGAACGGATCAGCAGTTGGTGTTATCATCAGGTACGGGAAACCCTCGGCGCTCCTTTGTGCGCAGAAGTATCTGTACGCACGGTACTAGAGTGAGGTAACCCCAGACGAATAGATGAAATGCGGTAACCAACCCGCGGATATCAGTATGATCAGACCGTCGATTGACTGACACCGGCTGTTGATCCCTAGAAAGAAAGGAAAAAGAAAAGAAAAACTTATTCCCTCTTGACTGGTCCAACCATATCAGTGGCCCGGGTTGTCAATACAGGAACCAGTGTTCTTTAAGGTGGATTCTTCCCCTGTCTTTCTCGTCTTTTCAGCCGCCTTGGAGCAGAGGGCGTAGCCCGAAGCGGAAAGGCGGATGGTCTCTTTCGTTGTCATGCCGGTACCTTCTGGTCTTTGCGGTTCCTGTGGTAAAACTCAGATGGTGTCTTCTTACCCAGGCTTGAGTGTC
Organism: Candidatus Fermentibacteraceae bacterium; assembly: GCA_021162285.1. Classification (GTDB taxonomy): domain Bacteria; phylum Fermentibacterota; class Fermentibacteria; order Fermentibacterales; family JCC-6; genus Sabulitectum. The sequence goes on along the minus strand of JAGGYZ010000188.1, from coordinate 2,269 downwards.
TCCTCTCATTGTTGTAAAAATCAAAGTACTTTTCAAGATACTGATAAGCCTTGTAAAAGTCCTCGTAGTCATTGAGATACACATCCTCATACTTCACAGTGCGCCACAGGCGCTCAATCATAATGTTATCAAAAGCACGACCTTTACCGTCCATGCTGATCTTGTGGAATGTGGCATCAAGGATCAGCCTGGGAATTCTCTCAGGGATCTGTTTCTCCATGCATCCAGTTCCTTATCAAGCATTGCCGTGGCTCTGCTGACCTCGCTGGAGGTTAAGCATACCCACTCTGGACTTGAGATGTTTGGGCTTAAAGCCGTTAGCATAGCCTTTTCGCTCATCTGTCCTCTCGTAAGGCTCTGCTCGCAAAGCCCTGTTGCGCTCAATCTTCATTGCCATGTTCATCAGCATCTCAAACACTCTTGGCATCCCGTCGAGTCCATCTTCAAGCAACACTTCCAGAATCTCTGAAAATTCCTTATTCTCTGTACGTGGGGTGATCATGTTACCTCCTTCAGGTTTTTTGGTTTGAAGGAATATGATCATCCCGGGGCTGTTGGAAAGCCCAGCAGCCCCGAACGCTCAACTAGCATACTTAGAATTTACAGACCTGATCATGCACAACCGAAGGGAGATCCTGGTACGGGCGTAACTGTGAATCGATTTACTGAAGCCACCCCTTTTCAAGAGCGGGTATTTGAGCTGTTGAATTTGTAGCCAGTAATGTGAAGTTTGAAAATCAACCATCCAACTACGCACCATGGAGATACATACGATTCAATCCTGAAAGTACAGGTTAATGAATCCATGTGAATAACCTTCACGATCAAAAACTAAAGACTTTACTATGTACAGAAGAGGTCCATTTTAGCATTTGACATTATACATAGCATGTTGTATGAATAATTCTCATCAAGGTGATCGTGCAATATAAAGGAGGAAGTTTATGAGGTTTCTAATGATTGTTCTCTTTGTTACAGTTTTGGGTTTTGCTGCAACCGACGGATGCACCGAAATCGGTGCAATAAATAATTCCCACAACCAGACTACGGCAACTATTACTCTAACTCTTCTTAATGACTGGCCACAAACTTGTAATGTTTTCGGTCTGGATATTTACGAGGAGGGGAGTGACTTTTATGTATTAGGTGTTGACAACAATAGTAGCATAATTCGTTTCTACAATCCTGCTACTGGAGCTCCAACTGCTACATCAATACCTCTTTCTTCTGGTAACGATGGTTGTTTTGGAGTAGCCTGGAATGACGGTCCGGATTCAGGTACCTACTATACCAATGACTGGACAGACGATGTGCTCTATTTTACAGAAAACCAGGGGGGGGACTGGACTACCATTTCCAATCCGGCAGACAATTACGCCAGGGGTATGGACTTTGATGGAACCTACTACTGGTGTACCGACAACGAACCTAACGGTATCTGGCGCTTCCAGCCGGGAGGCAGCCAGGTACACTTTTCCACCCCATCGGTAACAGCACAACCCAGTGGGCTCACGGTCTTCCCTTACAACGGCAACCTGGCCATCGCAATTTCCTGCTACCACCTCGCCACCATAGAATTTTACCAGTGGGATGGATCTGTATTGACCTACCTGGGACCTGCTTCGTATCCTGCTGCCCTCGATAGAGATTCTGTATATGGTCTTGGTTATGCTGCAACGAACGGACACCTTTACATGAGCTATAAAGACTATTACGGTGGTGGTCTCCATCATCTTGTAGAGTTGGAGTTTGACATTACATCACTTCAGCGAACAAGCTGGGGTTCAATCAAATCCAGTTTTTAGGTTTCGTTACTAATTATCTTTTCAGAAAGACTACCGGTTCCCCGGTGGTCTTTCTGCTTATCAGCATCAGCAAATCAGGAATAGATTTACTTTTTAGCTCTGGTAACAGCCATTAGGTTTGCCTTAAATGATTTCAACTCTTTAGATACCTTTATTGATTCAATAGTAGAGTCCGTGATAGTGGTGTATGAAGGTCTTGAGAAATTTTAATGGCCAATGCATTTCAGAGGTAACTGATTGTACGTCTTCGACATCACTATGATGCAGAGGATTGAGGAGACAGCTCCGGCTTCTTGTGCAGGTTTAAAAGTACAAGGAAAGGTTCAGGTAAAGATTTGTCGGAAGACTGCCTAATTCGCTCTGTTCCGACCCAAGTCCACCACTGATTCCTCCGCTAACCGATGAGTTGTCTGACAAACTGTAGTCTCCGCCTGCACTGAACTGGATGGAGTAATCGTTCATAT
>JAGGYZ010000275.1 GCA_021162285.1 Candidatus Fermentibacteraceae bacterium | reverse complement strand
TTCAAGCTGGCCGTTGCTGGAGGATTTGAACAGCGACGGTATTCCTGAGATAGTATTGAGGATAAAATGGAGTGAAATCCTTGATGTAGCTAAAACCGAATGCTTCATTTACGATTATGATGCTGATGACTTTCTTCAAGAAAGAGAGTGGTCAGGTGTTCAATGGAGCACGATTCCCGCTGTTGGCAGTCTTCCCTCCGGGCAGGTAGTGGCACTTCCTACAGACCTTGCAACATCAGCACAGAATCCCGCACTACTACTTGATACAGAAGATTTATCAACAAGTGCAGAATGTCTGAGCAACCCCGGTCTTGATTCTGATCATGTCCCATACTGCATCATGGCTGACTGGGACCCGCTGACACCAGGTCTTGATAGAGTGATTGCCAATACCGAGAACCAGTGTTTTGTGTGGCATGAAAGTGGACTTCATGTGGATAATTTCCCTTTTGAATATGAAGATTATGCAGGATCAGGTCGTCCCCCTTTCCCAGCACTTGGTGAGTTGGATGATCATGATGGGTTTGATTATGCAGACCTTGTTGTAGCCACCAGAGAGGGCACGGTGTTCGGATTATCAAGCGGTGGTCGCCCGCTTGATGATCTCGGTTTCCCCTACACTCTACCTGCATCAGTTCAGGGTGGCTTTGTAATAGCCGACATCGACAATGACGGCAGGGTTGAGGTTGTCTTTGGAACCATGGACAACTACCTTCATATCTGGGAACTTGGCAGTTGTGCTTCGGGTTATACACCATGGCCACAGTGTCAACATGATGCTGCACGAACGGGAGTTCTGGAGGAGGATTAATGTTAGCGTCACTTGTACTGTCCGGCTTGTTTTTGATGACCCATGCTCCCGGGTGGAGTGAACCTATTATCACTACTGATACATGGGCTACTTACTCGTACAAATCCATTCAAGTTACAGGCGCCGATACTCTGCATCAGGTATGGGGAGACTTTAATCAGGAGACAAGAGTAGGCTATAAAGTATATCTTCCCGACGGTACCATTGTTTTCCCGGAAACCATGGTGTCTAATCAGGTATGGTCAGGCTATCCCACAAGCTGTCTGGTGAATGAGGACAGTGTTGCTCTGTTCTGGCGGGAAGGAGCTCCCGCCTGGTACACGGTTAGGGGTAGCTCTGGTGCAGAACTTGTACCTACCAGCCTTCTGATCCCTGATTCCTATGTGAGCCGTCCTAGAGTGGAAGCTGCCAGTGACAGTCTTGGTCATATTCATGCTTCATTTGAGATCTCCTGTGGAGTCTGCTACGCTGTGTTCGAGCCTGGAGTTGGAGAGGTATTCAGAGACACAATTCCAGGCAGTCTGGATGATATCTCAAACATCTGTGTTGATGGTACCAGAGTGCACATAATTTACCTTGCCGGTTTTGATCTTCCAGCCTACATTCAGTACGACCTTGAAGGCAACATCGTGATACCACCTGTTGAATTGGTTGAGGGGCTTGATTCCTTTTACAAGAAAACTTCAGTTACTGTTGACAGTGACAACAACTTTTGTTGTTTCCTCTGTTACTCCAGAGTTGGGATAACTGGATATGTCCTTTCATTTATCAAGGTAGACAGTGAAACCGGTGATGTACTGGTTTTGAAAGAAATTGAGACTCCTGGCTTGATAACATCGCATCCAGCAATTCTTCCCAGTCCCGGGGGAAACACTTTTTACCTTATGTGGCTGGCTTATTGGCAAAGTGATCACTATGTCTATTTTGCCATAATAGACAAGGATGGAAACTTCATAGAAGAACCATACGCCGCCTATGACTACAGCGATGAGGAAGTTCAGCAGCTTTACGTTCTTGAAGCCACTACGAATGATGCGGGTGATGTTTTTGCTATTTGGAGCGAGGGAGATGTAGAAGTCAGTGGGTACTGGATAGTCATGGGCTGGCTTGATCACAACTGGGTGAGCAATGAAGAAACAACTGTCGTTACAGTTGACACAGAACCATTTTCTCTGGTTGCTTCTTCCAATCCATTCACAGAGTCTGTTACAGTAACTGTTTCAGGACCTGAGGTGTCGCCGGAGCTTGTTGTTTACGACATTACAGGCCGTGCGGTAAAAAGCATTATCGGAGCCGGTGATGGCTCTTTCCTCTGGGACGGATGTGATTCCAATGGCAATGAACTTCCTGCAGGCTCCTACAGCATCAGGGGTACTGCCGGCGGCAGTACCGCAGCTGTTCAGGTTGTAAAGCTGTAAACCGGCGTTTGGAACAGGTGCAGGGCGAATCCGGTTTTACAGCAGATCTAATACACAGGTAGCTTAATCATTTCCAGTTTACAAAATTGCCGCACCATAGATCCGTGGTTGTTCCAGCACAGCGAACCAACTCCTCATGCGAAAAAGCAATAGGAATCTTGATTTCAAACCGTTCCGGGAATCTTCCCGAAACAGCATATCTGTCTCAATATCACCCAATATATCTACCTGAAACTTACCATACTGCCCGAAACAAGCCTGGTCAAACATTTCCTCCTGCAGCTTTTCACTGGATGCGCCGCATCAGGGCATACTTCACCCCCTGAAGCCGGATCGCTGAAAATTTACCCAACTTCTATCTCAGGCACATCATCCTGCCATGGAACGTAGTCCGCGCATGGTTCACGGACAAGCTCCAGTGGCTCAGGCGGAGGTCTTGGATCTTCCCATAGATCAAGGTGTTTCAGAATACGCCTGATGACTGATGGCTGTTCTATGAAGGAGATGACCTTCATCTTTCCTCCGCACTTCGGACACTTCAAAGCATCAACATCCCAGACCTTTTTGAGAAGCACAGCCCACAGTTGTCTCCTGTGTCTGGAGAATGAGGAAAGGTCTTTCATTGAAGCTTTTGAAGTGCACAGAGTGCTTAACCAAACTGAATATTCCCCAGGAGCAGCATCTGAGTAGGTTGCCCGGTTACCGAAGGTGAATTACGCTGAAGAATTTTATCTTTTTAGCTGAATCGTTGTCAATCTCCTGCCTCATAATGATACAGGAGTTGAGCAACAGAGCGGATTGTTGTTCTGAAGTAAACTTGCTCTGCAGGCAATATTTACAACCTCTTCTGATCTGCAC
>JAGGYZ010000325.1 GCA_021162285.1 Candidatus Fermentibacteraceae bacterium | reverse complement strand
GCGGATTTCCGTAAAGACCAACAGCCCAGCCACCCAGAAGCAGGTAGTGAACATCACTATCGTTTAAAGATTGTATAAACTCTTTGAAGTCTGCCGGTAGTTGCTTCAGGCCCATAAAAACATTCCCTCAAATAGGTGATAGTCGCGAATTTTTCAGATGCATCGGTTCGTTTGAGAATCTGCACATTTTCCCTTGCCAGCTCTCTGAAGTTTCCAATACTAACCACTCTTCTATCCATTTATTCCGCACACATTTCCTTTGAGAATCTATAACATCAACCCACAGGCAAGCCTGGTAAACTCAGAGTAACAGAGCCAGCGAACCCACTGTTACCCATTGCATAATAGCACCATGGCAAACCTGCTGCAAGGTTATGTGTTTTGCTGTGAATTTTGTTCCCACTGCGGTACCGTTGGCTTGAAGCCAAGTACAGGGCATGTAGAGCAGATCGTTTTGCAGGAAGGTTTGAAGGAATCGGGGTCTTTGATGAGCTTCCGGCTCTGAACGTAGCGATCCCCATTCCAGATGGACTGGAAATCTTCACTGAGTACATTTCCGAAATCATTAACGGGATACAGTTCTTCCCGGCAGCACGGAAGAATGCCTCCGTCCCAGCTTATGTAAGCTCCTCTGTATGGCCATGAGCATGATTGGGCTTTGTAATCACTGCGGGTAAAAGACCTTCTGGGAAACAGGGAGGAGTACCATTCATCACCTGCATCAGGGGGAAACCATGGTTTTATAAACCGGATAGCATCAATTCCAAGCCTGTCCGCTGTTGCCCTGGCATCCTCCATCTGGTGTTCGTTAAATCCGGTAACACAGTACTGCCATTGTATTACCGGGAATCTCTGCTTTCTTCTGTTTCTTTCTTTTACCAGATTTTCAACATTTTTCAGGGCCAGTTGGACATCTGCGGAATTTCCCATGAATTTCTGAACAGTTTTACCTGTGGTACCGTGGCAGGAAAAGATAAGCAGTTCCAGTCCGCAGTCCAGTATATCTTCGGTTAGAGTGTCAGATACAACATTCATATTGGATGAGATAACCATACCGATATTCCGCGATGAGGCTTCCTTTATCATTTTAAAGGTTTCCGGGAACAGCAGGGGCTCACCAAAGCCGTACAGGTTGATCCGGAACAGGTACTTCCCCGTTTGATCGAGTATTCTTTTAAACTGTTTTAGAGTCATTCTGCCTGCACTTCGCTCTCCAGGCAGTCTATCCCTGCGGCTGCCCGTGCACCATTTGCAGTCCAGATTACACAAGCCGGTTGATTCAATCTTCAGGAAGAAAGGCATGGAGTTTATGCTGGCTCTGCCTGTAATTCTGTTTTTTTCCGATGCAATGAGATTTTTCAGCCTCGGCAGGGTCATGTGACGCAGAAAGGAGCGGATGTGTTCCTGCAGGATCGTTATCTTTGATCGGGTACCCGATCCTATTGTGGAGGTCCGGAAATCAAACAGAGGCATTTTCAATCCTTTCGGCAGCCAGCAGTCCCTGCTCTACAGCTCCTGGAAGCAGGCAGTTAAAGTAATTGCCGTGTCTTCCTGCAAATACGAGGTTACTGAATCTGTTTATGGCACTGAAAAGCGCTTTCTCTTTTTCAAGATAGTCAACTGCAAAAAGCGAGGAGGAATCGTTGATATCAATTACTCTCGCAGAGATAATAGATCCCGGTGCAATTCCGGTTCTCAGTGCGTCCGATGCCGTGATATCTATCAGTTGTTCATGGGACATTGACCGGATCCGGTCTGTACTCCTTATCTCGAAGCAGAAGCCTTCCAGCCCTTCAGGTGAATCATCTCTGAATATCGAGCGGGGAGAATAGACACGGGTAAACACCGTGTCTGTACCGGTAAAGTAGGTGTAAAGGTTTGGTCTTTTCGGGAGTGTGTCTGCTTTGAATGTGATGAACACCAGTCTCGTTGAGATGGTTTCAGTAGCAGCTGGAGTTTCTTCTGAGAGAGCTTTGTAAAATTCCCTGACAGGAGCGGTCCACACAAGGCTGGCAGCTTTTAATTCAGTACCGGAGAAGGAAACTTCAGTAATCTTTTTGGCTGAACCTGATAATCTGATATCGCCGCATGATGTTATCAACCTGCCTTTGAACTGTTTTCTTAACAGTTCAGTAACTGTTCCCATTCCACTTTTGGGGTACAGGTACATTGGCATAAGATCATGCAGAAATCTGCCAAGAATGGCCTTCGGTGTCGGCCTGCCGGGGATGGGAGGAGACTTGTGTCCTCCAATGTGAACATTCTTCGGAGGTCTCAGCCACCAGTTTTCGTGAATATCTGATCCGTCTTTGCCGAGTTTTTTTCTGATCAGCGGTTTGAATACTGATGAGTAGATTTTCCTGCCGCTTCTTCTGCTGATGTAATTATCCAGAGTTGGCCTGCCCCTGTTTCCATTCTTTCTGTGCAGCAGGCTTCTTAAAACATCCTGTCTGGCCCATGCGGGATAACGAAGCAGTTCCGCGGGTGTTACAGGAGACCGCCAGATTCTTTCTCCGTTGTTTATTTCAAATTTGTATCTTCGTCTGTACATCTCTTCGTGGCGAAGAAGTTTCCTCAGATAAACGCCGCAGGGTTTATTGGGATTCAGCATCAGCATATGGGGACCCAGGTCGAATACAACTCCATCCATGGTGAAGGATCTGCTCATCCCCCCATAGTGCTTTGAAGCCTCCAGGATCACAACTGTTTTACCCTGCTTCTCCAGTTCCACTGCGGTGGTAAGACCGGTTACTCCTGCACCGACAATCACATGAACAGTTGACTCCATATTTTCTTTCCTGTTCGTATCCAGTTTTTCGTCTATCTGTCTGTATCCCCGTTTGAATCAGAACTCTGTCTTTCTGCCGAGGCCTTAAATGAGTGTCTTAGCATATCTTCAACGATCAATAGGAAAGTGAATTTTCCGTGATTCCACAAATTGCCCGCTAAGTAACACAATTATCCCTGTAAAAACTTTGATTTCTACACGGGGCTGACCATACTGCATCAAACAAGCTCAGTCAAACTTGTCTTCCCGCAGATTTTCACCGAAGACACCACACCAGGCCCACCATTCTTCAGCGAAAGCAGCCCTTCCCCATTCGTGTACAGGAACTGTATTCAGATCGGCGTGGTACAAAAACTGTATTTATAAGTGCTGCAAGCATCGACAGATGCTTTCCCGGTGTGTTCGTTATCTCAGGATCACCAGCTTTCTGGAAGTCTGTGTTTCTGCTGAGAACCGGAGGAAATACACACCTGGTGTGAGATCGGATACATCAAGGTTAACTGTGGTGTTAACAGGGGAGACTCCAGTTGTTTCCGCCACTATCCTGCCAGACATGTCGAACAGGTTCAGATTCCAGTTTCCCTGATTTTCAGAGAACAGATGAACAGTTACAGATTCCTGTGATGGATTGGGGAATGGAGCTCCCATTGGAGACACTGCAACAGGTGATCCGCCGGACATCCCGGTACAACCCTCATAGGCACCTTCTATGGAAATGTCGTCGATGTAGAAACCATCACCGGTGTCACCGTCGTTGTCTGACATGAACAGGAATTCAATCTGAACTGAGGTTCCGGCATCAAAATCTGAGAGATCGTAGTTGAAAGGTACCCAGCCGGTACCAATGCCCTTCCCGTCTGGCCCGAGAGCTCCTCCAGACCCTATGAAGGAAAGGGTGTCAGCTGTTCCTGCAGTAAGATTGTGGATTATCAGGTATATGCCGTCGCTGCCGTAGATGGCTACATCGAAGGAAGTCCAGAATTCAACTGAGGCGTCAGGAGCCAGAATGAGCTCAGGCGACACAAGCCCGCAGTTCATGTTGTTTACATAACCGCCGCTGCCGCCACAGAACCAGGAGTGGCTGGGAGAATGACTGTTTGTGTCTGTGATGTTCCACATATCGCTGGTGCCGGAGTGGGTCCAGCCTGATGCTCCTGATTCCACATCGTTTGAAATACCCGTTTCGCCTACAGTTAACCTGAGGGTATCCTCTGTGGTGTACCCTGTGGTTTCAGAGGAAATATCAAAGTAGAACCACGGGAACGACGGTGATGGCGCGCCTGAGGAAAGTGTGCAGGTAAGAGAGAATGTGCCGGTGCTGTCTTCCGGAATGGAGGCGACCCAGGCGGAATCCTGCGGCCATGTGACCCATGCAGGGTAATCAGACATCTCCAGAGTAACATTCTCAGCAGCCAGCAGGCCCAGGTTTGCTACGTTCAGGTCAAGCTGGAATGTTTCTCCCGGTTCCGGTATTCCGTTGTCGTTTCCTCCTGTTTCATCATCAACAGAGTACGTGGTAAAGAACAGCCCCGGTGCGTACACCAGCATGGGGATGGAAAGCTCCCAGGTTCCCTGATCTGATGTTATCTGACCGCTGAGGGTAACAACTGAACCAGTACCGGCTGAACCGCTCACTGTGAGGGCCAGTTCCGGCGATCCGGTGGCCTGGTTCCCGGCAGAAATGTTCCCGAAGGAACTTGAGCTTTGTGTGAGGGTTCCAGGGCCGCTGATGGAGGAAATAGTGATCCCAACCCCTGTGAGATCTTCGTTGCCCTGGTTAAGAAGGGTAACGGCAAGACCGGCCGTGCACCCTGGAGAAAGATGTCCCAGACCAGGCGTATCGTTTACAGTCAGCTGGGAAATAACCGGGTCGGGGCCTGAAGACTGCGCAACGACTACAGTTGTTCTTTTAACAGCAGGACCTGTAACGGTAACGCTAACGCTTCCTGTAACAGGCTGAGTCAGACCGAAAGAGTACTGGCCGGTTGCATCCAGTTCAACGGTTTCGTAGTTGTTTCCTTCGTCGTGAACGCACACTGTCAGCCCTTCCGGCTCCGCTCCTGAAACCTGAACGGGAAAGATGGAAGTGTTGGATGTTACTATTTCCGGGCAGACAACTTCAATCCCGACAGGTGTTTTTCTGTACGGCCTGAATGAAGGGTCGCCAAGGAGATTTACTTCGTACTGGTGCCATCTGTAAACATTCTCCCACTGGCTGTAGGGAATAAAGTATTCCTTTGTGTTGGCCAGCAGTTCGCCAAGAGTTAAAGACCAGTCGCTGTAGAGGTAGTTGAAGAACAGGTGGTCCAGTGCATCGGAATACCCGTAAAGAGGGTTGCCCGGGGAGCCCCATCCATAGCTGGAGTTGCCTATGTACGCAATGCAGCCGCCATTGGAATTTGTAACAAAGTGTTCAGCAATGGCATCGAAGTCAAATGCCGCGCTCCAGCAGCCGATGGAATACATCACGGCGGCGAATTTTCCGTCGGAATCAATGGCGTCCACATTGCTGGCATACATGTAATCATCACCTACACCAATGGTGTTGTACCAGGCATGGCCGTCGTGGTTAACGAGATTCTGTCCCTGGTTGAAGGCGGCCATTGCAGTGTAGAGGTTTTCGTTTCCCAGAGCTTTGTAGAGTTTTGTTACAAAGAGATAATCAGGCAGGAAGTGTTCATCGATGTAATCCTTGCTTTCTCCGGAGTTCGTGTAGGGGTTTGTCCACAGAACATCAGCGAGGAAAAGTACCCTCTCGTAGAAATCGTTGTGCAGGCAGTCTTCGTAGGAAGCGATGTTGTTTACGAATATCTGAGCTTCAGATACATTTTCTACTGCGGCTCTTCCAACAAAGATATCCGGGTGCAGATCTACATTGTCTGCCACCTCACCGAAGATGTCATTGCCGTTGGCATCCCATGTTCCGTCCAGGTCAGAGAAATACAGATCGCAGGGGAGACTGTCTTCTCTGGGGTGATAATCTGCCTCACAGGTCATCGCATAGGAATACCTGAAGGGAACAACATCGGAGTCACCTCCAAGCAGAAGGTAATCGAGACCGTTCTGAGTGTAGTAATCCTTGATGTAGTTACGGAGTTTTTCGGCATTGTCTCTTCCTGCCGAACTGGCATAGACCGTTTCCATTGTCACAACTTCGGTTAGAATGCCCTGATCCGTTCTTCGGTCTGCCAGTATCTGAAAAGTCGTTTCCAGGGAAGCTTCTGTGACTATCAGCATTCTTGTGATCTCGTCATCTCTCCCGGCACTGCAGAAAGGACGCTCACCGAGGGGAGCAGTTTCAATGTGAATTTCAAGAGAAACCAG
>JAGGYZ010000314.1 GCA_021162285.1 Candidatus Fermentibacteraceae bacterium | reverse complement strand
TTCTTGAGAAGGGGCTTTCGTTTTTCCAGATCGGTTTGCTGATTGCCTTCAGGGAGCTTGCGGTAACCGTTATGGAAATACCCAGTGGAGCTCTTGCCGATTCCCATGGCAGACGGCTCTGTATGGCTGGTTCCATGGCAGGTTACATAGTGTCTTTTGTTGTCTTCGGGCTCTCCTCTTCGTTTTTTCTGCTGTTTATTGCCATGTTTTTCTTCGCCATCGGTGATGCTTTCAGAACCGGTACCCACAAGGCAATGATCTTCAAGTGGCTTGAAAACCAGGGAAGGCTTTCGGAAAAAACAAAAATTTACGGAGTTACCAGATCATGGTCTAAAACAGGCACCGCTCTCTCCAGCATTATTGCCGCTGCTCTGGTCTGGAGAACCGGAAGTTTTTCCACAGTGTTTCTGTTCTGTATTCCACCATATCTGATCAATCTTGTTAACCTTATTACTTATCCAGGAAATCTGGAGGGCGGGGAGCACGGAGGGAAAACCCTGCGGGACAGTATTGCAATGATGAAAGTTTCTGTTGTGGAGGCTGTTAAATTCAGACCGCTTCGGAACCTGATGATGGAGACAATGGGTTTTCAGGGGATGCACAAAGTAACAGGTGACTATATACAGCCTGTAATAAAAACCATGGTGTTGTCCATACCCATTCTTGCAGCTCTTCAGGGAGACAGAGGCTCGGCTGCTCTTGCAGGCGGGGTCTATTTTGTTCTCGCAGTGCTTGGTATTTTTGGTTCCCGCTTCTCACACAGACTGGTGAGCGCTGCAGGAGGTGAGCGGGAAAGCGCATCGGTTCTGTGGCTTGTGAACCTTGTCTGTTATGCTGCAATGATTCCCATGCTTGCCGCGAAGTGGTACACAGGTGTGATTGCAGTATTTATTGTGCTGGAACTGCTGCAGAACCTGTGGAGACCCATGCAGGTGAGCAGATTTGACAGGGTTTCCCCAGGGAAAAGAAGAGCTACGGTACTGTCCATCGAATCGCAGGCTAAGTCGATATCTGCCATGATATACGCTCCTGTTCTGGGACTGCTTGTGGATAAATTCGGCCTGTGGGTACTGGGGGTTTTCGGAGCTGTTGTTGCCGGTGCTGTTATGGCCAGTCGCAGTCGGGTTCCCGAGCCCATGCGGTAAACTCTTATCAAGGGTATATTTTGTGTATGTATGATGTTTTTGAGAAAGCAGGACACAGTCTTTTCCTGGTGGGTGGCGCAGTGCGCGACAAACTGCTTGGCATTTCTGAAGCTGATGTTGACTATGCAACTGATGCCCAGCCGGGGGATGTTATCGACATTCTGTCTGATACTGGTATAAAGGTAATTCCCACAGGTATCAGATACGGTACCGTTACAGCTATATACCCGGGAACCCACGAGAAAGCCGAGATTACAACCTTCCGCAGTTCCGAGGTTTACCGAAGAGGTTCGAGGTTCCCGTCTGTTGAATTCGGAGGAACCATAACACAAGACCTCAAGAGACGGGATTTCACCATAAACGCTATGGCTATTGATTCCAGCGGAAAACTTATAGATCCCTGCGGGGGGAAGAAGGATCTGGAAAGAAAGGTAATAGATACACCTGGGGATCCGGACACGGCCTTTCTTGATGACCCACTTAGAATTCTCAGGGCATACAGATTTGCAGCGAAACTTGGTTTCAGCATTGCCGAGAGAGTAAGACAGTCTGCCAGAAACTTTTCCACAGAGCTTTCCACTATTTCCGCCGAGAGAAAATACAAGGAATTCACAGGTATTCTTACCGTTAAGCAGGGAGAGAGAACCGTTGAGGCTCTTTCCATGATGAAGCAGGACGGTGTTCTTCTGAAAGTGGTTCCTGAGCTGGAACACCTGTTTGTAATAGACGGTTTGAAACAGGGCAGATACCACACCGGAGACGCATGGCACCACACTCTGGAGGTGGTTTCTCAGGTTCCGCCGGTGGCTGTTTTAAGGTGGGCGGCTCTGCTGCACGATTCGGCAAAAGGGCTGGTTCGTCATGTTGATGAAAACGGTGAGCCCCACTTTTACGGCCACGAAAGGCTGGCCGAAAAAATAGCGGATTCAGTGGCGGAAAGGCTCCGTTTTTCCAGAGTTGATAAAAGGGCTCTGTCTGTTCTGGTGAAGAACCATATGCGGCCGGTTCTTTACCGTTCAGACTGGAAAAACAGTGCCGTTCGAAGGCTTATGAGGGATGTGGACGATCAGATTGAAAACCTGTTTCTTCTGGCGGAAGCAGACATAAAGGCGCACACAGGTGAATACATGGAAAGATCTCTTAAGTCTCTGCAGGAACTGAAGGAGCGGGTTTCCAGACAGAACATGGGAAGAATAATTCCCGCTGAAATGGGTCAGAACCTCCACGCCATGGGTTTCGAAGGACCTGTAATAGGTACAATTCTCAGGATGCTTGAAGAGATGACCGATGATGGGATACTGCCTGCGAACCCCACAGTTGATCAGTGCTTTTCCGCGCTCTGGGACAAACAGTCGAAAATGCTGAAGGAATCAGAGCAGAGTTCCGGCTGAAGCAGAAACACCCGGCAGGCTGCACAAACCTGCGATTGCCCGATCCGAGAGCCGTCTTGAAAAAAACAGCATCAGAAACATCACCAGCCATGAAAAGATTATTCTTCCCGGCAGAACGGCGACAGCCCATGCGCCCAGAGACCCTGTGAGCATTGTGTCTTCTATCACAGCGTGACATATACTCATAAAGGAAACGGAAGCCAGTATCTGCCTGGGTGGTATTGCCCCTTTTTCTGCTTCTCTGATAATCATTCCTCCTCCGTAGGATATCCCCAGAACAAGCCCGATAACCGTTATGGTTGAGGCTTCGTCACCAATACCCATCGGTGCAAAAACAGGTCTGAAAATACGCTTAAGCAGGGTCATGAATCCGATCCTGTCCAGTATGTCCATCACGGAGAGTACTGTCAGTATAACAAGGAAAATAGCAGCCATGCTCCGCAGCGTTCCCACACCCCATGCCACCAGACCTGCTCCCTGTTCTGCGGCACTCCACAGAACCGCAGGAGTGCCCTGCAGTATCCCGGTGACACGGAAGAGCTGCCCAAGGATTATTCCAAAAGCCAGCCCGGTTATCAGCCTGAATGGAATCAGGAACCATGGCTTTACACCGGCCCTGGCTGCAACAGTTATTTCCACCGGTAGAGAATGGGAAACAAGAAGCATGCTGCAGAGTGTAGTCACTTGAGCGGCGTTCATCTGGAGCGGATGGATCATACCTGCGGTAACAGTGAGCCCGCCGTACATGTTGGAGAGCATACCGGTTACCCATGCAAGCCCTGCCTCACCTGGAAGCCCGGCCAGTTTCATAACCGGGGCAATGGCGCTGGCAACCGGGGCAAAAATACCTGTAAGCTCAAGAATTTTCACCACTACAAGGGCAGGTATCATTACCTTGAAGAGATCAACACACACCCTGCCTGTTTTTACAAGCATGACGGTAAACCATTGTATTATCTGTTTAAGCATAGCGACTAATATAATTGGTCTGTCTGGCGTTGCGTGCTCCGGAGGAAGAATTTTGAATACACAGGAAACTACTCTGTTTGTAGATGTTCAGGCGTCTGGTTCACCGGGAAATGGCTTTCTTCTTGAGGTGGCCTGGAAGCGTCCCGGCCGCCTGTATCACAGTTTTTTTGTGAAGACTGCCGGTGCAGAGAAGATCTCCAGCAGGATCAGGCGGATCACGGGAATAACACAAGAAGACACTGCAGGTTACCTTGCTGTGTGTCCGGAGGAGTTGAAGAACCTGTTTCTGGCCGCCGCCGGGTTAAGCGGAAACGGTCCACCGGCTGTGCTGGTGGCTCACTACGCCGTTTATGAAAAGAGATGGCTGGAATGGCTCACCCGACGGGAACTGAACTTTGTGTGCACCAGGGAACTGGCCAGGGAACAGTTTCCTGACCTGCCGTCAGGAACACTGAGAGCAGTGGCCGGTGCAGCTGGTTTTTCCCTGGGAGAAAACAGAAGAGCCGGTGACCATGTTGTTGCCACAGAAGCAGTGTACACGGCGCTGCAATCCTCGTTTTCACCGGTATTCGTATCGAGGGAGCACAGGCTTTCATTTCCCGAGTGTCCAGGGGTGTACAGGTTCCTTGATCCCACTGGAAAGGTCCTTTACGTCGGGAAAGCAAAGAATCTCAGAAAAAGGGTGAACAGCCACTTTACAGGCAGACAGAAAGGCAGGCATGCAGAGCTTGTTTCCAGAACATGCAGTGCAAACTATCAGCGCACGGACACTGCCCTGGAAGCAGCTATGCTGGAGAGCCGACTGATACGGGAGCTTTCTCCCCAGTACAATCTTGCCGGAAGAATTCGTTCCCGGGAACTCCTGTACTTGAATCCCGTTACATTCCAGCAGCAGGGACCGGTGGTTTCCGGCTGTTACGGTCCATTTTCCGACTTTCAGTTTCTGAAAGAATTCATTCTGCTGAAGAATTATGCACAGGACAGAACAGACAAAATTACCCTGCTGAATAACCTGTGGCCAGAGGTGGAAGATTCCGTATTCAGCCAGGGCGCTGTCATGTGGAAAGCAGGAATGGAAGAGAAGTCTGTTTTTAGCTGTGGACTGGAACTTCATTTCAACGATGCAGGGAAGAACAGAAACAGTGAAGAAACACAGACCGTTGACGCAGATTATGTAAAAGAAAGGCTGGACATGCTTTTAGCATCCAGCACTCTGATACTGCGGAAGTCTGCTGCACACAGGCTGCTTCAGCAGTGCGAGCTGTTGTGGAACGGCAGCAGTGCCGTTCACAGGTTTGCAGAGAACACGCCGATTGACCAGTGGAACCCCGGTAAACTGCAGAGTGTAAGGGTTCTTCTTGCGGAGATCAGAAGGTTATACACCGAGGGAAAATGCCCGGAGATAACAACCAGGTTCGGCACAGTGATAAAGCAGAGTGCGCTGGGATACATGTTACAGTCGGTGTAAGTTCTGCGTAAGGCTTTTGTAGAACTCGTTAAACACGGTGTTTCCCGCTGTTAAGAAGGGCAAAGATCAGTTCATCATGATAGTTGCCGTTGAAAAACACACTTTTCTTCATGTGGCCTTCTTTACTGAATCCCAGTCTTTCAAGCAGTTTAATGGATGAAGTATTTTCTGGAACAACAGTGGCCTGTATCCGGTTGATGTTCATTGCATTAAAACCGAAGCTCAGTATTTTCAGAAGGGCTTCGGTCATGTATCCGTTTCCCTGATGAGACCGAAGAAGTGTAAAACCGAGGTCTGCTTTACCGTCCAGAAAGCTGAACTCTTCAAAACCGGCGGTGCCTGCGAACATCCTGGTTTGTTTTACTGAGATTGTCCAGATAAGGCTGTTTCCTTCTGCAAAACCCTGTATGTAATCTTCCAGAACGCCCTGCACCGCGTCCCGGTTATCAAGCGGTGTAGACAGGTATTTCATTACAACAGGATCGGAGTAGGATTGAAAAAGCCCCTGTTCATCTGCAGCGGAAACCTGCCGAAGCAGCAGTCTGTGTGTTTCAAGTATCGGAAATTTTTCCGGCCAGACAATGGGAACCATTACCTGCCGGTCTTCGGCTGGTTTGTGCTGATAGAGTCTTCCCTGGGGCGGAACTGCCCCTGG
Organism: Candidatus Fermentibacteraceae bacterium; assembly: GCA_021162285.1. Taxonomy (GTDB): domain Bacteria; phylum Fermentibacterota; class Fermentibacteria; order Fermentibacterales; family JCC-6; genus Sabulitectum. The sequence goes on along the minus strand of JAGGYZ010000314.1, from coordinate 1,565 downwards.
CCGATCACAGCAAGGCATGCATCGACACTTCTACTGTCGTACAGAACACCACTTCTTTGCTTGAGCTGCTCCACCGTAGTCTCCAGATTGAACGGTGGACGGTAGGGCCGTCTGGAAGACATGGCTTCCACGGTATCGGCAACACACAGGATCTGAGCCTCCTGCATGATTTCATTACCCTTCAGTCCAAAAGGATACCCGGAGCCGTCAATGTACTCGTGGTGCTGAAGAACGATGTCTGCAATGGGCCAGGGGAATTCAATAGTTTTAAGAATGTCATAACCGTACTGCGGATAGGTTCTTACCACCTTGAGCTCTATTTCACTGAGTTTTCCCGATCTGCTTAAAAATTCCTGAGGTACTTTAACTTTTCCTATACCGTAAACTATGGATGCAAAGTAAATCGCCTGGATCTGCTTTTCGGAGAGTTTCATCTCAACTGCAATGGAGCGGGCCAGGTCAGCTGTTCTGAGATGATGCCCCTGGTAGTAGGGATCACGCATTTCAACGATCTTTGATATTGTGGAAATAGTTCCCTTGAAACTCTTTTCCAGCATGTTATAACTTGCTTGAAGGTTGTTTTCTGCATCTATCAGGGCCTGTTCCGCCATCATTCTCTCTGAAATCTCCGTTTCCAGCCCCTGGTTCACCTTCGTAAGTTCGGCCGTTCGCTTTCGAACCACCTCTTCAAGTTCGTTTCTGCGCTCTTCAAGCTCCATCTCTGCTTTTTTCTGCTGGTCCATTAGTTTTCGAAGCTCGACGTTCTTGTGTCGGAAGTTATCTGCTTCCATCTGTTTTCTTTCCGTGCCGAATTTTACGCTGAGAACTGCAATCTTCTCACTGCTGTCTGTACTGAAGAGTTCATCTTTTATTTTCTGATATTTTTTCAGGTAATCAAGAGCCTGTTTGTAGTTTTCTCTGGCCTCGAAGAGTTCCGAAAACTGATACATACAGATTGCTTCCAGATCTCTGGCACCTATCCCTGTTGCTACCTGTAACCCCCGGATGAAATAATCGGAAGCCATGCTGTACTGCTTCTGTCTCAGGAATGTCGCTCCTATGTTGGAGCAGGAGATTGAAATACCCCTGTTATCCAGAAGTTTTTCTTTCAATTCAAGTGCTTTTGTAAAATATTCACGGGCTTTTGTGTGCTGTTTCAGTTCTCCAAGGATAGATCCGATGTTCCCGTAGGAATTTGATACCCCGTAGCTGTCTTCAATTTCCTGCCTGATGGCAAGTGCTTTTCTGTGTTCTTCAAGGGCAAGCTGGCTGTTGCCCATCTGTGCCTGGACCAGCCCCAGATTGTTGTAGCATTTGGCTATGTTCAGATTGTCTTCAAATTCTTCGTAAAGAGAAAGAGCTTCTGTGTAGTTTTCCCCGGCCTGCTCAAAAAGGCCCTGCTGCCTGTATATGTTTCCGATGTTAAGAAAGGAAATAGCCTGACCCTTTCTGTTTCCGATGCTGATTTTGATCTGCAGTGACTGGAGATACCAGTCCAGAGCTTCGCTGTAGTTTCCACGATCTCTGTATATGTTTCCTATGTTGTTGCTGGTTCCTGCTATACC
>JAGGYZ010000255.1 GCA_021162285.1 Candidatus Fermentibacteraceae bacterium | reverse complement strand
ATTTAGAAAAAGTAACACTCGGGGTCGCAGGAGGCCGGTTATCCAAACAGACCGTTGTGGAGTTTTTCAAGCACCATGTGGTTGAGGTTTCGCTGTAGACGCAGCCGGGAGTTATAACTGGCTACTGCCTGTTTATGAAATCCCGGAGCAGCATGTAGTACTGGGTATAGTCTTGTATGTTGTTGTGGCCAGCCTCGGGAATGATGGCTGTTTCAAGATAGTTCTTGTTGAATACACTTATGAGTCTGTCTGTTGATTCAGCCGGAATAACCTCATCGTTTTCAGCTCGGATTATGAGAGTCTGTGCCGTTATCACCGACGCGATCTGTTCCGAGTCATACTTGTCTTTCATTATGAGCCGCATGGGGAAAACAGGGTAGATACCCTGGGCAATATCTGCCAGACAGTTGAATGGGGTAACCAGCACCAGCCTGTGAACTTTTCTCTGGGTTGCCAGATACACCGCCACTCCTGAGCCAAGACTTCTGCCGATAACGGAGATGTTGTTGTGGTCCAGCACAACGCGGTCGTAGATTGCCATGGCGTCAGAGCAGAGATTCTTTTCCGTGGGAGACCCGTCACTCTCTCCGTAGCCCCTGTAGTTTATGATGTAGACAGCCTGGTTGTTAAAAAGATACTTGAAATCTTCCAGGCTGGCCTCCGGCCTTTCCGCATTGCCGCCGAAGTAGATCACAGCGTCTTCACTGTCTTCATTCACAACCCAGCCTCTGAGGGTAACAGTGCCGGACTGTATTTCAACAGTCTGCTCGGAAGTCGGCAGCACTCCCTGGGGGGGAAAGTACAGAAACTTCCTCTGATTGATGTAGAGGTATGTGGCCGTCGCTACGTAACCGACAGCCATTACAACCAGGGCAGAGGTAATGAAGGTTTTCATCGGGTTGCGTGTTTGTTTTCTGCGTCCTGTGGTCTCTGCTGTTTTTTTCTTTGTTTTCTTTGCTTTCTTTGTCTTGTCCGTTTTTTTTGTCCTGCTCGTTTTTCTGTTTGTCTTCTTCTCAGTTTTCAAGGTTACCATCCATTGAAGTTTCAGGAAAGTTTACAGGCGTGAAGCAGCCGTTTCCATTAAAGTCGAAGGAGTTGTTTTCATCGGTGCCGTAGTCTCTTAGAATGGTTACAGAGATTATGCCGCCAGCACTTACCGTGCCTGTCCGCGATTCAAAGCCTTCAGAATTCCAGTAATACACAAGCATCGAGTCTGTTACCGTTCCGTTGTCGGTGCAGCTCAATAGATAACCCTGTACTTCATCGGAAGATTCCACGGTGAACAGAATCAGTGGAGGCCTGTCTGGTACTGCGATGTACACAGGAAGAGATGGCCCGTAGTATTCCGCATTCCAGTGCCCTGAAAGCTGTAGTGGCTCTGAAGGCTGTGGAATACTGTCAAGACAGGAGAACACAAAGTTGTCGTCGATCGTTACAGGTGCATCAAACACTGCCATACCGGCACAGAGAAATATGCCAATGATCGTTGCTGTCTGGAACAAACTGCTAACCCTCCTTCAATACGGCCGGCTAAAGAATGTTGTAGCTGTTGAGTTTGATGGTACCGGACATTCCCTCCATACTGAACAAATTCTGAACCTGACCAGCACCCCTGTGTCTTCGTAAAATAGATGGTTTCAGGCGGCAAAGCAAAGCTGTCCGGTCAACGGTTTCCTGCAGGCAATTTGCCGATTCCGTCTGAGTTTATATATTTTCTTTACCAGCTGTTTTACAGTTTTCAACTGCCGGTACTCAACCGGCATCAGGAAGGGAGGTTCAAGTGATTCTTAGATATTTCAGCCGACAGGGGTGTCGGGCGTTCTAGCCTTCCTGCCGGAATGACACCTGCGGTGTGTTTCCGGTACTTTCCCAATACTACAAAGGGCAGGCGGATGGTCGCGCACAGGCTGAGACACTGTGTTCCCACAGCGGGGATCTCTGCCGGCTTCTGTGTATTATCCGGTGCAGGTAAAACTCAGTGATTGGGGATATATGAATTCTAAAATTATTTACAGAAATTACGATGATTCTTACGCGGAAGCTGTTGCGGAGATGTGGAAGCAGAGCCGCCCCGGGTGGCCCGCAGGTTTCTTCGGCCCTGCAGAGGTAACTGTGGCTTTCGTAATGCAGGATGAAAGGGTCAGCGGAAAGCTTTTTACCGAACTGGCTTTTAGGGGTGTTCGGGTTCTCTAACTGTTGCGATGTTGTTATTTCAGACTGCGATCTGTTTGGCTGCGGTACTGTGGGTCTTGAGCTCCGGGATACTTCAAGGTTTCGTTTTACAAATTCCATCATCCGCGACTGTGCTTATGGTATTATGGAATTCATTAACTCTCACGATCTGGTGTTCGAGAATTCTGTATTCAGAGATAATGAGAGTACTATGGTGTTGAATTAAGGGAATGCGGCGGGATTGAGTTTACCAGCTGCAGTTTTGAACACAGTGTTCCATATGAAAATCTACATCTGTTCCCACCAGATTGCATAGAGAAAATTACCTTTTCTGATTGTACTGTTCGCGATTACTACTGCGAAGAAGTTAAAGGAATTACTCTGCTTCCCTGAGTCTATGAAGGCGTGTGAAATCGTCTGAAATTGCCTTTTCTTTCAGCGTCGTGTGTTGTGGCGAACTACAGCACAAAATCCAGATAGTTTTTCCTGTTCACAACAGAGAAAGAGCTGTGCTTGTTGGAATTTGCTCATTCTCCTTGAGCTTTGGCTCTTTTCATACGTACTCCATACTTTCACATGAATTTATGGAGTCGTCCTCCCAATATTTACGTGAATATATGGGGTCACGCGCCTTGTTTTCTGAAGAATGCATGTGCTGAATACTTTGATTTCGAGCATACAGCAGCTGATTCTGCAAACGATTTTCTGGCAGGTTTTCCAATCAGACCAGGTCTGAAAGGTGCAGCCAGTGGGCGAGGAAAGGGTTGGACATCACCCATGAATGTCCCTTCTTCAGAAGCACATCTTTCTCTGTCAGACCCTTTATGGCACTCTTTGCAACGGAGTAACTGCCCAACCCTGCTCTACTGGCAAACTGGTTACTGAGGGTAAAGGGCTCTTCCCTCTTAAGCAGAGCAGATAAACAAAGAATTTGATTTTTTGACAGGGAATCAAGTCGCTCTCTGAAAGAATCTGATTCAAGAGCACACATATTTGCAAGACCCTCTGTTACTGCAGCTTGATCAATATTATCACCTGGTGCAGTTTGATTCCACACACCGATGCAAAGCTTTTGAATATCTCCGGGATTCCCTCTTCCAAATTCGATGATCCTTTTGATTCCATTGTCTCCGGGGAGGCGTCCCCCACTTTTAAACCGATCTGCAAGAAAGCATGTGAATTCTGTTTCGTCTATTGCTTCAAGCAACATCCGTTGTGCACTGTTGTAAAAGGCAGATCTTCTATCTGTGAAGAGATCTGTCATCCGGTTAAAAGTGCTTCCGCAGAAAATGTAGCTGGTATTGGTTTGACTCTGAATAACCGTACGCATGCTTCCCAGGATTGTTTCATAACCTTTAATTCTCTGGATATCTTGAAATTCATCAAAAACAACGACTGTTTTTTTTTCTCCTGCCATCTCCAGAAGCTTGTCTATATCAACATCGGAAACCTGTATTTCAGGTGATACTGATAATTTCAAATCACCGGTAATCGAGTCAATGGAAACCTCAGGGCGAAGACTTGCAATTGCTTTCATGAGTTTACTGAATGCCTGCTTCGTTTTTCCCTGCCTGTTCAGCCCGTTGGCTATTCTCTCACACAGTTGCCCTCTGGTAACAATCGACCTCAGGTCTACATAGATAAACCTGTAACCCGGCATTTTTCTGGCTGTTTCCATAAGCAGGGAGGACTTCCCGGTTCTTCTCTCCCCAACAATGTAAACTCTCATGCTTGAACTAATGTACTCTTTGAGAAGATTCAGTTCCTTTTTTCTGCCACAAAAATCTGTTCCTGTTACAAAAACTCCGTATTTGAATGGAATCATTATTGAACCTCTCATCCTGCATTCATGGTAGTAGCATATTAACTAGTAGTAATGTTACTAGTAGTAATGTTACTACTACTATAATCTTGACAATGCAGGCTGGCAAGAACCGGAGAAAACGCCTGCCCTGACCATGTGGGAATAAATCTTCAGCGCTTTCCCAGCTCAGGTGCGGCCAGGAGTCCTGTTGCCGGATGCATTTTCTCATTGCAGCCTTCTTTCATTCATGTGACCCAATTATCGTTCTAATCGGGTCAACCCATAACCTGAATACGGCAAAGAAAAGGGACAGTGCAGCACAGGTATCTGCTTGTTCATGCAAAGCCCGGTTTGTTCTATGACCGTGTCAGGAATCGTATACGCCCACTACCTGTATTCTGATCTGCCTGTTCCCGGGGCGGTTGTCATGGTTGATAACCACAATCTGCTGCCATGTTCCGGCGAGCAGTTTACCGTGTTCTATGGGAATGGTAATACCGGGGCCCATCAGCGTAGCTCTCATGTGAGAGAAACCGTTGTCATCTCCCCATGTTTCAGAATGGCGGGATCTGATCGTTTCTGGAACAAGAGTGTTAAGAAGCTCCTGCATATCCAGTACCAGAGCAGGTTCAAATTCAATGGTTGTGATTGATGCTGTGGATCCTATTGCGGTAATGGACACTATTCCCTCTTGAATCTTTGACTGGGTTACAGCTGTTTGAACCTGCTCCGTAATGTTCACAATATCAGAAAAGCCCTCTGTAGGCACGGTTATTGTCAGACCTGATGTCATCGGTTTACCTCCTGTTTGATTATGATACTGGAGTATAAGAAATACGCGGTTCTGGAACTTCCCCGGGAATTTGCTCTAAATCTGTATAGTCAATTCTCATTTTACTTTCTTGATAGGAGTTGTTATGAAAAAATTTATTTTTCTTTTTCTTATTGTGCTGACCGGGTCCTTGTTTGCCAGCAATCCCGAGCAGTCCTTTGATAGTCTGGTTGACGCCATGTACGCAGGTGATGCCGAGGGCTTCAAAAGCTGTCTTTCTTCAGAATCTGTTGCATTTATAGATATGATGCTTATGGTGGTAAAACTGAAGCCTGAAGAGGCTGCAGTTGAGATATCCGGTGAACTTAATATGGAAGTTACCGCAGAAGATATTATCGGCTGGAATTCCACTGATTTGATTGATACTGTTCTTGCATCTCCCAGGTTTCTGGCTGAACTGCCACCAAGAGAAGATATAGTTGTTTCCGGTTACGAGATCAGCGGAGACAGCAGTGTTGTTTCTTTCAACCTTGCAGATCTGCCTCAACCTTTCGAAATTCTGATGATCAAAAGCGGCAGTAGCTGGAAGCTTGATCAGAGTGTAATACAGGCAGAGCTGTAGTTACTGTTCTTACCGAATGCCCTGGCTGACCCCGGGGCTTTTGCTTAATATCCGCTTGCAGAATTTTGAATCATGTATTGAGAGGAGCTTGCTTTGAAAGTATTTCTTGTTACTATTCTTGCTGTTCTTACCGGGTCGGCTTTTGCTATGGATCCGGATCAGGCTTTTGATAACCTGATTGATGCCATGTACCAGGGAGATGCAGAAGTTTTGATGAGTTATCTGTCCACCGAATCCCTGGGTCTGATCGATTTTATACTTGTGACACTGAAAATGGAACCTGCAGAAAGCATTGCTGAAATGAATGATGGGTTGGATCTTGAAATAACGGTTGAAGAAATAGAGGGCTGGACTTCGTTTGATTTTGTTGAAGTATTTATAACAGTCCAGCCGTTTGTTGATGGACTGCCTCCCAGAGAAAATCTGCTTTCCTCCGGTTTTGAACTGCATGGAGACAGCAGTATGGTGTTTGTAGGTGAAGACTCTTTGAATGTCAGTCGGATACTCATGGTGAAAGAGGAAGATGACTGGAAGCTGGATCAAAGGGCTATCGGCTCTTTCATGATGTAACTTTTTCCTACCGGAGTAGAACACAGGCTTGAGAAGCCGCCGTTCCGTCAGTTGCCAGCCGCAGTATGTAAACCCCTGATGGCAGGTTTTCCGTGTCTATTATTACTGTGTGACTGCCGGGGGAATAGAAACTTTCTGTTGTCCGGCTTACAAGCCTGCCTGAGGTATCGTAGAGACCTGTTGTAATAGTGCCCTGAGCTGGTCAGGGTGAATGTGGCACTTGTCTGTGCAGAAAAGGGGTTCGGGCTTACAGCTGTCAGGGACAATTCTGGTGTTCCGCCTGCTTCAACACCCAGGTCTTCTGTACCCAGTGTGCCGTCCAGCTGAATGTTCTGGGCAAATACACACTGAGAAGATCCTCTGTTGTCCTCCCACAGTGCGATCCACTGCTGATCCCAGCACAGGGGTGTTACTGCAAAATGCTCTCTTGCGCATGCTGTATTCGATATTCCCACAGTTTCTGAAGGCCAGACATAGTCACCAACACTATCCACCATCATGCAGTAAGCGATATCATTACCGGAGCTTACCGGTGCTGCCTTTGCAAATGTAGCGACCGAGGTTGCAGAGGAGGTATCTGAAAGAAGAATCCCATTTTCTCCCCACTGCATATCCCCATCCGGAGATATTCTGTAAGCGTAGACGACGAACCCGGAACCGGTCCATACACTGAAAGCAGGAATGGCAGCCCCTGAAAGGTCTGCAGTAGATCATATTGTAGAACCATTCCACTTGAAAAGCCTTCACGGACGAGTACTCCGTTCTGACCCCACATTGCATTCCCCAGCAGATCAAGCCTTTGAAGACGCATATCCAACCCTTCTGTACTCTCAACTGCCCATGAAACATACGAGTCACCACGGGCTCCCAGGGCGATTCGAGGAGTTAACACCTCATCTGTGCCGGAAGAAACCATAAGGTTTGTTCCGGGATCAGAACTCCACTGTGAGAAGGAACTTGAGACAATAACAAAGAGGACAAACTGCGTGATCTTCATGGGATACTCCCTGCTGTATATGCCGGCAACATACCAGCGGGTTTTTCACCAGATGATGTTAATTACTATTCCCATTCCACATAGAAATCAAGCTCGAAGGTGGTCTCTGCGATATTCTGGGGATCGTATTCGATCAGTATTGTATCTCTGGAGACAAATGAGCCGTTCTCCTGACCATCCACATCATAAACAATAAACAACCACTCCCTTTGATCACCGGAGTTCTCATCTGTCAGGGGAGTCCACGTGGACTCGTAGAACCCCTGGGAATCTGAATGTACTATACTGTTCCTCTTCGAGTTAATCACTGCAGCTCCCGCAATTACTGTTGAGTCAGCAGCTGAATACACATAACCTGATACTTTCAGTGTGTTGTGAAACCCGGAGCTTGGGAAAAGGAAGCACCCTGTAACAAGCAAAAATACCATAACAAAACCCGCGGATATTGCAGTAAACCCTGAATGCCCTAATTTTCTTTTCAAGACAAAATCCTTCCCAGTTAAAGATTCCCGTTTCACAGCAGGCTTTCCGGCAGGGAATAGCCCACCCCCAGTGAGAATACGGAAGAAGAGCCTTCGTACCTGTCCATGTCTTCATATTCAGGCCAGCCCTGTTCCCCGGCTATGCGGGACCTTGAAAACCCGCAATTCACCGTAACATCACTTAAGATTACGCCGACACCTGCCGAAAAACCAAAACCCTCTCTGCTTACGCATTCCCGGCTGCCCAGAAAAGATACACCACCTCTTAAGAAAAACGAATCCCACGGTTGCATCTGAGAAAACAATCTTGCAGAAACGATGCTTTCACCCTCTGGGAAGATGATATCAACTTCTGTTCCAATACCACTGTTGCTGCCTGTATTGAATATCATTCCTGCAGCAATTTGTGATGGAATGTATTCTCCGGGTGATTTCCACGAAAAACCAATGGAGAGCATCTTCAAAGGCACTGTAAAACCCGCAGCAAGAGTTGCTTCCCTTACTGACCAGCCGATATCGGTTATGGCACTTGACGATTCTTCCTGGCCACGGATAAGCTCAAATGATTCAGTGTGCTCTCTGCTGCCGAAAGAACCACCTATACAAAGCCATTCAGCGGCATCCCAGGAAAGCCCTACATAGCTCTCCAGAAAGCCGGCATCCACTATCATCTCTCCACTTGTGCCCTGCTGCTCCCCCATTGCCGGAATGTAGTAAACCGTCTCAAAGGGCATCTCCCGGTTCACTGATGCTCCTGCCAGAAATCCAAAAGTATTTATTCTGCCCATGCATGAGTAAGAAAAATTTCCCATTTCAGACAGAGAAACAGCGTGTTCGCCGGAATCATCATCAAAATTGCCTTTAAGGAAAGATGGAGAGCAGGAGACCATAACATCAAAGGATCTGGAATCAAGCCTGCTGCCCGGGTTTGATATAGCTCCGGACACATCGCCGAAGCCAACTGACAACACTCCTCCGAGAGCAAGCGTAATTGCGTCTGTGCCTGGAATGCCTAGAGACTGCACAACTGGCATTGTGAAGCCTGCCGATGTGGAACATAATGCAAAGATCAGAATGGAGATTCTGAGTGGATATAGTCCCATCCCCTACTCCTCTCTTATTGATCAAAGGAAATTCTGCATATCTTCATAGACACTAAATTAAACCATACAGCAATTCGTCCGTCAATGTGGTGTATGAACACCAACGCATTCAGGCACCATTTCTTCAATCTCATTTAACTGTTCCACCTCCTCAGGCAGTTTGATATCAATCGACCTGAGAGATTCCTGATTCATGTATCTTCTTCCCGATATCCAATCCTCATGCTGTTCCAGTAAAACCATCCCAACAAGCCTGATCACAAAGATCCCCACTGTTCTTGTTCTTCGCTTAACTTGAGAATTAAGGTTCTCCAGAGGATTATTGGTTCGTATCTTTCTCCAGAATACAAGAGGGTACTGAGTATAAGCCAGCACCTCTTCACGGGCGTTATCAAGCATATCAGTCAGCTGTGGATGTTCAGAGCTGAGTCTGTCTGCCACCTTGTTGTACTGGTCCCAGGCTGTTTCACTGTCGGTCTCT
>JAGGYZ010000319.1 GCA_021162285.1 Candidatus Fermentibacteraceae bacterium | reverse complement strand
TCAAAGCGTTTCCGAGGTATTTCCACCGAGTAATTCTTGTGTATCCAGTCTCTTGCTTTTCTACGCGTTTCAAGGGTTTCCATCCAGTTTTCATGGAGGTAGTCAAATCCATCTGCAAGATCCTGCGCTGTAACGAAAGCACTGACCAGGTCAGGGGCTTCGTGAACTACATGGGTCCACGGTTTAGCCAGGGTGTACAGTCCTGAAGCCATGTAGGCATTTACTTTCATCTGATAAACCACGGGAGACACCTTCAAAACAGTGGCAACCCCTATCTGATAACTCTTGAGAAGTTCAGGTACTTTCAGCCTGGGAACAGGTGGCAGACAGCGGACCCTGCCTCCGGTTTTCCTGCAGAGTTTCTCGATTGTTTTTCTTTCTTCCCCGGTTCCGACGATATCACCCCTCATGTTTCTGGACAGCATTACACCTTCAATAAACAACTCCGGTTCATGTATACGGTTAATGCTGGTCAGCAGTAAAGCTCTTTCCGCAGTTTTACTTTCAATGAACTCGAATCTTGAAAGATCCTGATTGTGTGCAAGAATTTCCATTTCCGGTATGTGGGTTTGGGGGCAGCATGTAGCAAATACAGTGTTTTCCATCAAACGGCTGAAAAGTGGAGTGCGATCAGAACTACTGAGACGGGAATGAAATCGCATGGCATACGGGAGCTGGAGATCCATTGCAGCATATCCTGCATCAGTATCCAGACACAAAACAAAATCCGCTTTGAATCTGTTGAAACTTCTTTTCAGAGCTGCGCGGAAAAGACGTTGTGCCGCTGCATGTCTGTATTTCTCCATCTTTTTCCGAGGTCTGGCAAACGGTCCTGTTACACCTGCACCAACACATTTGATACCCTCTACAGTTCGTGTTCCGGCTGTGTAGTTTCGGACTACATACATTGCCTGGTGACGGGTTCCTAGAAGATCAAGCGGTGTTGTCCAGCCCCCGGAAAATGCCGGGATAGTGTAGGCAGTGGCTACAATAATTCGCATGGCTCAGTTTCCGAAAAGAGAATCAAAACTATCTCTGTGTTTCTCTGCATTGCCGGTTTTTATGCCTGAGGCAGCTGGTTTCCATTCTTCGCAGAAATTCTTTCCCTGCCTGTCGGCAACAGCATCGGTTGTCATGGATCTGCACATCCGGGCCTCCGCATCCCACAGTTCGCACTGGATACAGGAGTGAAGCCAGCAGTGGCACTTCTCGCAGACTGCACTGAACGGTACATTTTTCTGCGGCCAGCGTTCCCCGCAGAGTATACAATCCATGGCGTCAGATCTTCTCTTCCATAAGAGAGATTTCTGTTATCCGCCAGTCAGAATCAACGCTGCCGGGAAGCTGTACGGTGTCGCCTTTGGCAAGTCCAAGCAGAGCCGCCCCCAGCGGTGCTTTGTAGTTTATGTAGCCTCTGTCTGCGTCTGCATCCATTAGCCCGACCACAAACACTGTGCGTATATCAGGATTTTCCCCCATTGATTCAATAACCACTCTGGTTGCAGGGTTTACAACATCGATGCTTATCTGTCCCACCGGATATGGCCTCATCAGCTTGAGCTGTTTTCTGTATCTGTTAAGCATCTCCAGCAGGAAGTCCCGTTTTTCAAGAGCCGCTGTGTATTCAGCATTTTCAGACAGGTCTCCATGGGAAGCTGCCTCGGCAATTGCTTTGGCTGCCAGCGGTATCTGTACTGTTCTGATGTCTTCTATCTCTTCTATTCTTCTGGCAATTCCTTCGCGGCTGTTGAACAGGAAATCACTTTCCCAGAACTTTCTGATGTTTGTGAAGCCCCCGGTGCGTCTGCCTGAAAGTTCCCGTCTGGCCAGCAGGACCAGCCCTGTTTCCTGGGCGCCCAGACTCTGTTCCAGATTGTCTGTCAGGGTTTCCAGCCTTCTTGTGTCTAGCAGTGAAATATGCTGTTCAAGCTGCGGCCTGAGTTTGTTCATAAGAATCATACAGATTCGTCTCTGTATTTCAGATTTGGCAAAGTTAAGATTCTTCAGAGCCAGGAAAACTATTTTGCCCGGTTCCATGTAGTTTTCCATTTTTGCTGATCGTTCCAGCGCCCACATGAAATGTGCCGTTTCTCCCGGGTCATCCAGGGCCTCGAGAATGTACTTTTCATGGAGTTCCGGGTAGAACTCATGGGCATGATCAGCTGCGGGTTCCCTCATGGTTCTTGGAAGCTTGTCGAGAAGAGACCAGATTTCATGTTCCTCGGGAGAACTGGCAAAATACAGTTTCAGGTAGAGTTTTTTACAGGGGACAGAGTGAATCTCCTCTATACTCCTCTGTACTCTTGCTGCCTTTGTTTCCAGCAGTTGTATCGTTTTGTCCTGGAAGTTCTCTGCCTTTCCTTTACCGGAGCAGAGCCATGCAAGTTCGAAAACAGCCCCTTTTTCAATATCCTCCAGAGCTGCAACCCGGTCAAAGATCTGTTCCAGGGTGCTCTCTTCTTTTTTTGAGGCTGATTTTAACAGGGAAGCTACAATTCTGGTTTTTTCGGACATGGGAAGTTTTTTAAGTGCGATTACAGCCTCGACCTGATTGAGCAGTGAAGAACTGTCTGCAGGTATTATAGAGTCTCCCATATCCATGTAGTCTGGAGAGTTGACAGTTGTAACTTTCAGTATTTTCCACATCTGACGCGGCTTGAAATCTGAACCGTCCAGAAGCTTGAGAAGGTTTATCTCTTTGAGTGAGTTGTCTGTTGCCAGATCACGGAATGATCTTTCAAGAAGTGAGTTCCCCCCGTTCTGAAGGAGGCTGGAAAATTCTGCAGGGTTTTTCCACCTCAGAACATAGAGAGAGTCATCTGACACCGGGCGTGTTGAATCCATTAGCGCTTCAACTGTCATGTCGTGGTTTCTTGCTCTTTGGAAATCAATAGTGAAGGAGCTTCTGGACACCCGGAGCACCCTGCCCGGTCCAAAATCCCTGTGATAAACAAAGTTGCCTTCCTGATATCGAAGCAGTTTTTTCAGCTTTTTCCAGGATTCTTTCAGAGGCTTTTTTTCAGACAGTATTCCGCTTGCAGTAATAAATATTTCCAGCGGTTCAAACATCAGGTATTTGTCTCTCAGCGCTTCTACCAGCACTGTTGCTATTACGGAAGAGCGTTCGAACAGTTCTGCCGTACCTGAGGCGAATTCTAAAACACCATCTCTGTTTTCAGAATCCATCCTCTCTGCGGCGAGCTCTGCCAGGTGCAGGGGCAGATTTCCCTTAACACTGTTTTGAAAGACAGTAACGGCTTCAATCAGCTCCTCAACAGGTGTTCCCTTGTCAAGCGCACTTTCCCATGCAGATTTAAAGGCATCGGAATTGCGACTTTCCGCCAATTCATAGAGTCTGGACAATAGACTTTCCTCTCCGGTAGTATTGCTCTTACAATAGTGGTAACAATAACAATCTGCCGTGCCTTTGCGTTAGTCTCATTTTCAGGGAGGTTTCAGTGGACAGGAGAGAGTTTTTAGAGAAGGCCGGAAAGGCCGGAGGAGCGCTTCTGCTTTCTTCGATTGCCGGCAAGGCAGTGGCCGGAGAAATGGAGCAGAGTTCTGCTGAATTATGGAGCAACGGTTTGTTTCTTCAGGATTGCGTAGATGTTTCGGGTGAAGCTCAGGGGATGGTAAGGGCCAGGGTTGACGGTGTCTGGGGAGACTACTCCACATCTGACCTGCCCGATGAGTTTCTCGAGTGGAATCTTTCCGCCAGAATAGATGTTCTTGACAACATCATGGGAATGATGACCGGCCAGGGGGGAGAGCCACCTTCACTTGCAGGTCCGCACAATGCTGCTATGGCTACAAGGGGTTCCAGAAGAAATGACAGTATTCTCTCCATAAACAATGCCTTCAAAGGAATGGGCCTGTGTCCGCGCAGGGAGATCATTGCCGATAAGATTGCTTTCCTCCGGGAGAATTCAGATGCTCCCATGCCGGCAAAGATCGATTTTCTTAAAGACATGTACTCTGATCCTGCAAATTTTGATCTGACCAAACTTATCAGCCTTGAGCTATACTCCACGCCTACATTCGAAACGCACACATTCATCAATCTGATGAAAGAACCGGTTACCAGCCTTGTCTTCCTCGACAACAAATCTTACGAGGTCAGGGGAATCGGCCAGCTTGTAGACCCGGAGGATACCTCATGCGGTGAGTACGCCACCCGGATAGTAGAGTACACAAACCTTGCACATTCTTTTTTTCATGGAGAGTTTCCCAGGCTTTTCCCTGGAATACTTGTTCATGTGCTTGAAACATTTGACAACACCCCGGGCACAGGCCGCGGAGTACTGGTGCGCGTTTGACCCCAGGCGTTGTTATCTGTGACCTTGATGGAACTCTTATCTCGGTTTCAAGCGAGCTGGAGTTCGTTCTTGGCCTTTTTCGGAGAAAGGTTCTATCGAGGGCTGTTGTGATCAGGTTTCTGTACCACTATCTAAGACATCCAATCAGAACAATGCAGGAAGGCAGAGGGTGGAACAGAGGATACTTTGCCGGTCTTCCTGTGGATGTTCTTCACGATGAGGTGGAAGACTGCACACCTCATCTGCTGAAAAAGGTCAGACCAGAGGTTCTTCAGGTTCTCAACGAACACAAACAGGCAGGTGCTGAGGTTTTTATTCTCTCTGCTTCTCTTTCTCCACTGGTGCAGGCTGTGGCAGGAGGTCTGGGCTTTAAAAGCTTTCGCGGAAGTATTCCTGTGGTAAAGAACGGCAAATGCACCGGCCATCTTATTGGTCAGCGTCCCTACGGGAAAGCCAAGATTGCTCCGGCCATGGCTATGATGGGCCAGCTGGGGCTTGAGCCTTCTCAGGCTCTTGCTCTTGGTGATTCGTGGGGAGACAGATTTATCCTGGGGCTGTGCGGGTCTGCAATAGCAGTACATCCCGTAAGGAAGCTCAGGAAACTGGCAGTTCAGAACAACTGGAGAATACTCGATGGCAGGTGAGATAGTCAGAGCTCTTGGTGCAATATCCGGAGGGCTGGACGGTATGCTGGCATGCAGAGTGCTGATGGATCAGGGTATTCGTGTGGAAGCAATAACATTCAACAGCCCGTTTTTTGATGCTGAAGCCGGGAAACAGGCGGCAGTTGTTCTTGGCATTCCCTGGCGTGAAGTGGACTTTACCGTTGATATTGTAAACCTGCTGTTTGATCCGCCCAGCGGATTCGGAAAGAACATGAACCCCTGTATTGACTGCCATGCTGCAATGTTTGGGAAGTTGAAAGATATAGCAGTGGCAGAAGGGTTTGACTTTATCTTCACCGGGGAGGTTGTGGGTCAGAGACCCATGAGCCAGAACAGAGGTTCACTTAACAGGGTGAGGAATATTTCTTCAACAAACGATATTCTGCTCCGTCCCCTTTCTGCCAAAATTCTTGATCCTACTCCCATGGAGCAGGAAGGTCTTGTGGACAGAGAGAAACTCCTGGATCTTAACGGAAGAGGGCGTTCACGGCAGCTTGAGATGGCAAAAGATTACGGGTTCTCCAGTGTTCCTTCTCCAGGCGGAGGATGCCTGCTTACAGATCCGGGGTACGCAAACAGATTGAGGGTACTCAGGGATATCGGGCTTCTGAATGGAGAAAATGCCCGCATGATAAGAACAGGCCGGATGTTTGTTCTTGACGGTGCCGTTGGTCTTGTTGGAAGGTCATCTGACGAGAATGACAGGATGCTTGAAGCCGGTACAGGCATACAGCTCGATATACAGGGCATTCCAGGCCCTCTTGGTGTGCTGATAGGTAAAAATACTGCGGAGAATCTAACTCTTCTCACGGCTATTATGGCTTCTTACACCAAAGCCACCGGACCTGTAACCGCAGTTGTAATATCAGGCGGGAACCAGACATTTACCACAGAAAGAATCAGTTCCGAGGATCGTAGCAGATACATGGTTACGCTGTAATTCAGTCGTTGAGTTCACCTGTCCACACAGTAACAGACATGTCAGCATAATCCACAACTACAGGCAGATCCAGGTCCGGGGGTATAATAGATCCTTTTACGAGCCGCAGTTCTCTTCTGTCAGCGACTGATATGTTCGAGTTGAGATATTTCAGAGTTTCCTCTTGCACAGCTTCAAAGGAATACCAGTTGTCTTCATCAAACTCCAGGAACCACAGAGCGAAGGCATAACTGCCAAGGAACCCGCTTTTAAACACATCAATGTAGTGCCCTGCGCAGGGGATACCCCACCTTTCCTTGATAAAGCTCAGAAACCTGTCTGAATCGGACACTGTTGAGAAGAATTCTTCTTCATTCTCAAACTGATATTCCAGAGCTGCTATATCAAAACAGTCAGGCAGAACCCTGCTGCGCATGTTATCCAGGAAATCTTCCATGCAATCTCCTTTGCTT
>JAGGYZ010000270.1 GCA_021162285.1 Candidatus Fermentibacteraceae bacterium | reverse complement strand
TTGAAAAACTCGCCACCAGGCTGCACATTCCGGAACAGGTGGTGGAAGCTGTTTCGGACATACCTCTTCTGCAGAAACTGAGGAACCCGAAGATACCGGAAACAGCATTTGCCGCCGTTCTGATTTCCCAGAGAGCGCTTGTGAACGCCAATCTCCGCCAGTGGCAACCGGACTTTCTCATTCAGCCTGACTTAAGCAGGTACACCGGAGCTGAATTTCACCTTGTTGAGGAGATAAGCGACATAGGTCTGAATGCCGCTGAGAAGGTCATTCCGGAGATAGCAGCAAAGCAGGGTTTTCCTGCCGGCACTTTCGGTTTCGACTAAAAACTAGCATAATCGCAGTCCGGGTAAACCAAACCGATTTTTATTATTCTGGGAGGGGTAATGGCTCTGTTTTCCAGCAATCTTAAAAAAATGCAGAATGAACTGTCAAACAGCAGTGTCGACTGGGAAAAGATGGTTTCACTTTCCTCTGGAAGGTGTGATTTTTCCGGTAAGAATTCGGCTGAAGGCAGGCAGTTGATAATTACACTTGTAAGAAAAGCGGCGGAAACATCAGGTGATGATAAATCACTTGGTCTGATATTCAGAAACATTATTTCGAAGGGCGGAGATTTCAATCGATCTTTGAACCCTGCCGGTATAACTCCCCTTCACCTCGCTGCGGACCTTACCGACAGCAGTCTTCTCAAATCTCTTCTTCAGGCAGGTATACAGCCTGCTTCCACCACCCTTTCCGGTGCTACTGCTCTTCACACCGCAGTGGCATCAGGTCGTGCTGAAAACGTCAAGCTGCTTCTTGCAGCAGATGCTGACCCCGGCGCGGAAGACACCACCGGCAATGCCCCTCTCCATTTTGCAGTCAAGCTGGACGATCCCGTAGAGATCGTGGAAATTCTTCTCGCTGCAGGGGCAAAGGCGTACCACAGAAATGCACAGCAGAAAACCTCTGTGGATATTGCCGAGGAACTGGGTCAGACAAAAACTGTTGCTCTTCTCCGGGAAAGCCTCAGAAACCTCAGAAGAAACTCCAGCAAAAAGTGGATCTGCCCCTCATGCGGCAGCCCGGTGAAAAGACCTCCAAAGCACAAGATCGACTGGTATCTCTCCCTGGACATGTGGGACCACCTGCAGTTTACCTGCGGTGAATGCGGTGCGGTTACATCAGCCACTGTTCTGGATGGAGAGATCTAGTACTAACACCTTGTTGGAGCGTGTTTTTTCCACTGAACGACTCAATACATCTTAAACAGGGATACGCCAGGTTTAGTCTACGGGTGTAGAAATATTACCTTCTCTTAAATCCTCAAACTGATTAATTGTATATCACCTGCGGGGAAAACGGAATAGTTCTTCAAACGCGTGTCGGTGTATTCTCGTATTCATGCACAGACCTGTAATGGTTTTGTTACGGCTTAAACACCTTCCCTGCTTTACTCTTTGTTAATCCTGCATTGACATCTGTAATCTCTGAAATAATATTGTCCCCTCGGGGGACAAAAGATGTAAAGTGAACGCGGGTATCGATTAAAAGACACAGGTATTTTCAATTGGAAAGAGGGGAGGATAAGATGAAACGAATAATTCCGGCACTGATATTGGTGCTGGCAGTGGTCAGTGCGGCAAATCCTGGAGACACTATCAGGAACTACATTATTCCGGGTATGCCCGGCATGGGTATACTCGGGCTGGCTAAAGACTGGGAGACAGGCAACATCTGGATAGGCGGTGCTGACGGCGATAACAACAGCAGATTCGCCGCAATGGACCCGGTGACGCTGGATATTGTTACTTCATGGGTGACATACACTGATGTATACCGGGGATTTGATATCGGTTACGGGTATGAAGTGGGCGGAAAAAAGTATCTTGTCATGACAGATCAGCAGTCACCGTTTCTTAAGCTGATCGATCCTGTAGACGGCTCTTACGATGGCAGTCTGCCGGACTACTATGCGCCAGGTGACGTAACAGAGGGGTGCGCTGTAGACTGGAACACAAACAATGTCTACCTGTGCAGCTACTACGATTCTGACGGTGTGTACTACAACGGTTCGTCGTACAGTGTGTTTTCCACCACCAGCGATGGAAGATTCAAAGGAAGCGCCGTTGGCTGGGGACATATTTTCCTTCTGAGAAACGGGCCGTATTTCGATATAGATGTATACGATCTTGCTTCCGGTGCATTTGAGGAAAGTATATCCATGGGCGGATTTGCCGGAAACAGCCTTATCGGTCTGGCATGCGGACGGGAAAATGCCGCAGGTGATAACGAGAGTATGTTTCTGCTCGCTACACAGTACGAAGTACTCTACGAGATAGAAGTAGGTGACTATGTCTCAGGTTCTTCACTGGAAAGAATGACCTGGGGCGGGATAAAGTCCGGATTCTAGCAGGCAGGAAGAACACAGCGATTAAGAGGGCGGCAGCTTCCGGGCTGTCGCCTTTTATAAATCCTGACTGAAAAGCGGTTCGGCAGCATCCTCAAAGATCTCTCTGCAGGCCTGTTTTACCTGAGGCTTGTACTCCGGAGCGCAGGCAACTGTGAGAAGGCTTCTGTTTGGTCTGGCCTTCATCATGTATTCGGAGAATGGTGGATCAATTTCATCCAGCGGAATCAGTCTTTCTCTGGAATCAAGGAATCTTATATCCAATTTCTGGAATCTTTCCTCTGATACCTTCACAGCCTCGATAGGTAGATCTACCAGAATGTACCCGGGGTCGGTCCCTGATTTTTCTGAAATCTCACGTGTAAGCAGTTCCGCGATTTCCCTGGGTGTGCTGTTTCTGTTTCTCAGGCTGTTGAGGAAGTGAGTATCACTTTCCGATGTGGTAACTGCATCAATTCTGAAAACCTGAGAGAACAGCCCCTGTCTGTACTTTACCCGCCAGGCCATTTCTCTTACCCACGGATCCTGTGATCTCTTTTCGAGAAAGCTGAGGATCTCGTCGTCGGTCATGAACATGAAGTCTTTGATCTCGTGCAGTTCAACAACGCTCTTTCTGGCTGCACGCAGAAGCATCTGGTCTACGATTCTAGTTTTTCTGTGGAGGTAGACCGATGAGTACATCTGCAGCCTCGCCAGAAGAAAATCTCTTACAGCGTTAAGACCTTTCTCCATGAAAACAAGCCTGCCCTGTTTGATTGCCATGATGGAAATTATTCTGTCTACCTCTATGTGGCCGAAAGCAACTCCTGTGAAGTGAAAATCCCGCTGGAGGTAGTCAAGCATATCCGCATCTACCTCACCGAAGATCATCTGCTGGGCATACCTCCTTTTTGTGTACTTCCCGGTAATCAGGTTGGCCACATCCTCTGGGTCAACTCCGTGTTTTTTCAGTATTCCGGGTATCAGCCCGGAGCCTTTTACCGGCATTGTTGTTCTGCCGGTTACCATATCTGCAACGAGATCCATGTGGTCACCGCCGGTGAGCTCTATGTACAGGGGCTCCAGAGTGTGTGACCATGGAGTGTGCCCGATATCGTGAAGAAGACCTGCAGCCTCAACAAGATTTCTTACTGCTCCTGTGGTGTCATTGTACTCGGCGGGGCACTTGTCGCTGAGGTGGCCTGCGATGCGGCCTGCCAGGTGTGAAACACCCAGAGCATGTGCCAACCTCATGCCGTGTGCTCCGGGATAGCTCTGGAATGTGGTTCCAAGTTGATGGATAAAGCTTAACCTCTGAACTTCTACGGTTTTAAGAAGTTCCTCCTGAAGAAGGGAAAGACGGATTGTTCCCAGAACCGGTTCCCTGATGTACATCACTTTGTGGTTCACTTCGTACCTCCCTCTTCAGTGGTTGACAATGCCTGTATTGTTACTCGACCATCCTATGATAATATTCAAACCCTCCGGAAAGGAGAAACCGTGGGAATTTGTGATTTTCACACGCACAGCACAGCGTCAGACGGAAGGCTTACACCGACAGAACTGGTTGATGAAGCTGCAAGGTGCGGTCTTCAGGGTTACGCAATAAGTGACCACGATACACTTGCAGGTGTTGAGGAAGCTTCAGCACGGGCAGCTGAACTCGGTCTTTACTACATTCCGGCAGTGGAACTCAGTGTGAATCTTCACATCGGGGGTTCTGCCCATCTGCTTGGCTACTTTCCAGGAGCAGACCTGTCTGTGCTCTGCAATCCCGTTTCAGAGATGCAGAAAGCTCTGCAGTTTGTTGTTGACGGAAGAAACACAAGAAACCCGGCTATTGTTCAGAAATTCAGAGAGCTGGGCTTTGATATCACCATGGAAGAGGTGGAAGCCGAGGCAGGCAACGCTGTTGTCGGGCGACCTCATATAGCGGCGGTGCTGGTGAAGAAAGGTCTTGTGGGTTCTTCTGAAGAGGTTTTCGGCAGGTATCTCGGGTCTGGAAAACCGGCTTATGTTGATAGAGAGAGGCTTGGAGACTACAGAGCAATAGAGCTGATTCGCCAGGCTGGCGGGCTGCCTGTGATTGCTCACCCGAAGTATATTCAGGTGGCTGGTCTGCAGGAGCTGGGGGCTCTTGTAGCTTCCCTGGTAGATGCCGGACTTGCCGGGCTTGAAACATACTACCCGGAACAGTCGAAAGATTTGATTGCTTTCCTGGAGAAAACTGCAGAGAAGCGCGGGCTGCTGCTTACAGGTGGAAGTGATTTTCATGGGATCAAGCACCCGCTGCCTGGCTGGTGTGACGGTTCTTTCGGTGTCGATACAGATAAAGTTTCAGATTTTATCAGCGAATGCAGAAGGAGAGAAGGGATTACCAATGGCAAAACTCAGTGACCTTGTAAAACAGATTGACAAAACGGCCAAAGAGGGGGACAGAGAAAGAGCCCTTAAGATGCTTGAAAGCCTGCTTAAAAAAGTTCCGGAGGCAAAAGCACAGCCTCTTCTCAAAAGACGGAAATTATACAGAACAGAGCTTGCAACTGAAAAAAGAATAATAGCACTGGAGAAAAAATACAGCGCCTGATCATTGTTTTTGTGATTCTGGCAGCGTCATGCGGTCCAGTTCTTGTAAACCGGTCTGCGGGTGTTTCGTCGTATGCAGCCAGAGCCTCCTGGCAGTGGGAGAATACTGATCATTTCCTGCTTCGGGGAAGGGCCAGGCTTGCCGGGGAGAATCAGGTTTTTTCCGGCCCGTTTATTCTGTGGGCTTCCAAAGATATTCCAGCAGTTCGCGGAGATTTCTCCGGTCCTGACGGTTCTCCTCTGGTCTCGTTTCTGCTGGATTCAGCTGGCTGTCTTGTTTACCAGCCGGAGCAGGCTGAGGCATACTACTTCCCGGGAGGAATGCCTGCTGGAAGTGGATTTCTTGATGTTTACGCAGTAATCTCTCTTATCAGAACAGGCTTTCCCGATGCACCGGTGCAGTGGAAGATAGCTGCTTCATGTGATACTTCCTTCGCCGAACAGGGAAGGTGGCTTTTTGTTACCTCTTCATCTGATACTGCGATAGTCTCCCTTGAAGAATCACGGCTGTTTCCCACATTCAAATCTGAAGATCTTCTGCTTGAGGTTACTTCAACTTCATGGCATGACGAATTTCATGCCTGGCCCATGGAATGGAGCTTAAACTCACCTTCTGTGAGCGTTCTTATGCGAATACGAAGCTTTGATACACAAAGAGAACCAGCTGGTTCAGTCTGGAGAATGAACATCCCTGTTGCTGTGGATACCGTGGTTATCACAAGCGGGCAGTGGAATAATTCATTCGTTTTCCCAATCCGTTAACTTTCGTCAGTTAACAGAATCCCATTCCAGGTACCCGTAGCGGGTACAGACCTTTTCATCTGGTTTTACAAGTAGTATATAGCTTGCGTTACCAGAGTAAACATTCTACACGGGAGAATGAAATGGGTATAAGGAACCTTTTGTCCAGTTTCAGAGGTTCAGACAATTCCGGTAGTTCCGGAATGTTCTCATCTGCAATGGCAATAGACCTCGGCACAGCTAACACCATTATCTACCAGCCCGGCAGAGGTATTATTCTTGAGGAACCCAGTGTTATAGCTTTAGAGAGAGACAGTGGGAACATCCTTGCAGTGGGTACTGAAGCCAAAGACATGCTGGGTAGAACAGGTGCAGATATTTCTGTTGTAAGGCCTCTGAAGGACGGCGTAATAAAAGAGGCTACAGCCACGATGGCTATGCTGAGAAAGTTTTTTGAGAAGGCCCAGACAAAACGATTTGCCATGCGCCCGAGGGTGCTTGTATGCGTGCCGAGCGGTATTACAGAAGTTGAAGTTAACGCTGTGCGTACATCCCTGGAAAGGGCAGGTGCAAGGGAAGTGCAGCTTGTGCCGGAGCCGCTTGCAGCAGCAGTAGGTGTGGGATTGCCTGTTGAATCCGCAGTTGGGAACATGATCGTAGACATCGGCGGCGGCACCACCGAGATTGCCGTGATAAGTCTTAATTCCATTGCTGCAGACGGTTCAATAAGAGTTGGCGGCGATGAAATGAATGAGGCAATTGTAAGCTACATGAAACAGAATGCCTACCTTCTTATTGGTGAGCGAATGGCTGAGACCATCAAGATAAAACTGGGGTCTATGGTGGAGGAGGATACCAGGGAAGAAGAGGTAAGCGGTATGGATGCAACCTACGGTATTCCAAAATCTATTACGGTCAAGGCAAGCCAGATAAAAACTGCTTTACAGCAGCCAGTTAAAGCAATTATGCAGGCGGTGCAGCAGGGGCTGGAAAGAACACCTCCGGAACTGGGACGCGATATTGTGAACAGAGGAATTGTTCTTACCGGAGGGGGAGCACTGCTCAAGGGTCTTGATACGGTTCTTTCCAATGAAACCGGGCTTCCCGTAAGGATAGCAGACAATCCTCTTTCCTGTACTGTTCTCGGTGCCGGTATAATTCTTTCCGATATGTACAGGTACCGCAAGCTTCTTATCACCTGACCATGAGAAACCGCGATGTCAGACTGATATGGAATATTGCAGCAGCCGTTTTGCTGTTGTTTGTGGGTCCTCCTCTGCTGGGGGTTGGGGGCTCCATTCTGGGAGCTAAATTTGCCTCTCTTTTCTTCTCGGATGACGTGTCTCCGGAATCCGGCTACCTCTCTCTGTCTGTAAAACTCATGCTTGAAAATGCCGAGCTTCGTGAGATGGCGGCCAAGAGCCGTCTGTACCGGTCTATGCTTAACTACACCAGAATGCCGGATGTTACAGCTCTTGTGGGAAGGGTAATGTACAGATCAGAAGGGCTTGTCAGGGGGAACCTCATCGTCGACAGGGGATTTGATCACGGGGTTTACTCCGGTGCTGTGTGTATAACCAGCCGGGGTCTTGCAGGCATAGTAACATCAGTAGATGCAACAAGTTCCACAGTGGTACCAATTACAAGTCCGTCTATTCATGTAAGCTGTATTACTGCAACAACCGGTTCTCTGGGTATTCTGGGTTCCCGGTCGGGAGGGCGTCTGCGGCTGGAGTATGTAGACAGTTCATCGAAGCCGGAAACAGGTGAAACTGTTCTTACCAGCAGATTTGGCGGTGTATACCCGGAGGGAATAGTTGTTGGCAGAGTTGAATCTGTGTCCGAGGGTGCCAGAGGGCTTGACCTGTCACTTGAAGTAAGCCCTGCGGTTGATTTTGAAAGAGTAAATGAAGTTCTGATACTTCTTTCGGAGGAGAATGCGGAATGAGAGACCATCTTTCCGGGTGGCTGATCGTTGCAGCAGCTGTCGTTTTGCAGTTCCTAATGGAAGTTACCCTGGGAAGGGTTTTTGTGGCACCGGCAATTCTTGTGCCGGTTCTAGTTTATCTCTCGCTGCTTTACTCGGATTACTGGTCGATTGAAGGTGCTATGTGGAGTGGTCTTGTTATAGACCTTCTTCTTCATCAGCCGCCTGGCGTAAGCTCTGTCGCAATGCTTTCGGGAATTGCTGTTGCCGGAAAGCTGCTGAAATCAACCACCGGTGTTCTGGAGGTGGTATTTGTGTTTAACGCACTCCTGGCTTCGGTGTTTACTGACATTGTTTTCATCTTTCTGGCGGCTCGGCCTGTTGGCAGTGGATTTGGTGCACAGACCATGCTTATTGTCCCGAGGATTGTTTTCGTTCTGCTGCTGTACCCCGGTATTCCAATACTGCTTGGAAGAAAAAACAGGGAGTTCTGATGGGTGTTTACTCATCCTCCCACGAAAGACCGTACCGTTCAGTTCTGATAGTTTCAGTGCTGGCATTTCTTGTTCTTGCGGCAAAGCTATTTGATCTGCAGGTTTTAAACGGTGAGTACTACAGAGAACTCTCTTCGAGAAATCACATCCGTTCTGTTATGCGTCCTGCTCCCCGGGGAATAATAAGGGACAGAAATGGTGTTGTTCTAACAGACAACATACCGGCTTTTACAGTGTCGCTTGTCAGCGTGGAGTTTGATACCAC